>NZ_JBDUCX010000079.1:0-25383 GCF_040003245.1 Chthoniobacter sp. | reverse complement strand
GCGCGGCTGCGGTCAGCGCACGCAAACGACGGTAACAAGCCTGCGAAATCATAGCTCGGAAAACGGCGGGATTCTAATCCCCGGCCGCGCACTACTGGCAAGCAATCTCCCGCGAGCCACGGACCTGCCGGGAGCGCCCGGCGACCGTCCGGATTCGGCAATTCAACGCAGGTCGTTCTCCGTATTGGCGAGCTTCGGGGCCACGATGTATTTGGCGCAATTAATGCCGGTGTTGTTGCGGAAATCGATCGTGGATTCGGGCAGGGAATCAATGCTGTAGCCAATGGTGGCTTTCTGCAGCGCGCCGTCCCGGCATTCGACGCGATTGCCGCTGATGATGTTGTGGCCATTGACGCGCGCGACAGAAATGCCGTGGCCGCAGTCGGTGACAATGTTGCCTTCGATGGTGATGTCCTGGATGGAGCCGGGAAACGGCGTGTCGCGAGGATGATTGGGCGGCGGATCGTAGTGCACCGCGATGCCGAACGCCGCATCGTGGTTGCCCGCCCGGGTGATGATGTTGTCCTGCACCACGACGTTCGAGACGGTATAGAGCGATGTGCGGAGATTAATGCCGATCCAGCTGGTATCGGCGATGCGGTTGTGGCGGATGATGACATTCTCCGCATTGAATATGGTGATGGCATCGGTATGCCACGCGGGCAGGTCGTGGATCCAATTGTCCGCGATAAGGACGTCGTGTGAGGTGTAAGTGGGATCGTCGCCGACCACGCTGATGCCTTGGAATTCGACGTTCGCAACCTCGTTGTGCGTCACCCGGAGATGGTCCTTCTTTTTAATCGCGATGCCCATGCGCATGGGCCGCTTGGGGTCGCCGAGGACACGATTGTCGTGGACGTCGCCGTCGGAACCCGTGCCGGCGAGATAGAAACCGTGTTCGCCGGTGCAAAGCACGGTGACGTGATGGATGGAAAAGCCGGTCGATTCCGAGTTTGTGCCCACGCCGCAGAGGAATCCAGTGGCGACCGTGAGGTCGTGGAAGCTGAAGTGGTCGATCTTTCCCGCGGAACCAATGACGGCCGGACCGTGCGGCCCCCAGACCGCGTAATCGTAGTTCTGCCCGTTGTCGCCGAGCCAGAGGTGATCGACCTCGACGTTTTCGATCGCGACACCGGGCTTGCCGACATAGAGCACCGGAACACCGGCCTGCTCGGTGCGCAGGACGCCCTCTTTCATCTTGGCGTGAAAGATGACGGTGGAATTGAAAATGGCGCTCTCGTTGCCCATGCCCTGCAGATGAATGTTCGACGCCGCCACGTTCATTCCCGGTCCGCCTTGATAGACGACGCGATACATTCCCGCGGGGAAAAACACCGTCCCGCCCGTGGTCTTGAGCGAATCGATGGCGCGCTGGATGGCGTGCGAATCGTCCGTGCCCCAAGTGACTCCGGCCCCCGTGGAATCGCACTGCGCGGCATCCGCCAGGGTGATGGTATGCGCATCGGTCACGGCGGCGATGTGGCTGCCCAAAGGCGCACCGGGGACCTCTCCGAGCTCGGGAAATTTTTGCACCGACGCCCCGAGCACGTAAATCGACTTACCGACATCCTCCGCCGCAAAGTGCGCGCTCGCTGAGGTCAGGACGGATGAGCCTTTGCGGATCGCGCCGTCGGTCACGCGCTGGCAATCGCCTTTCGCGCCGAAGTCTTTGACATTGATCGTGGGCCGCGGCGGGAGAGGGTCGGCGGCTTGAGAACCGGCTCCGAACAGCCCGTAAGCGAAGACCTGCACGACGAGAAATAGATGGGGCGCTTTCATGACGGCATTATTTGGCCGACACCCCGGTAAGCGGATGATGGCTCACGGTCTCCCACGCGATCTCTTGCAACAGACGGTTCAACTTTTCCTTGTCCTCCTGGCTGATTTCCTGCCCGGCGGCCGGTGTGCTCGGCGCCGGGGTGGCGGCCGGACCCTTGGACCTCACCTTTTGTTTGCCGTCCAATCCAACCGTCTTCATCGCGGCGAGGACCTTCGGCATGGGCAGGCCCACCGGGCTGCGATGATAGATGGCCGCGAAAAAGCAATAGGCGTCCAGCGCCTGCAAGGGGGCGTCCGGATGCCCCCAGGAATCGCGAAACAAATCCCATTGCATCTTCAAGCCAGGGGCCTGGCCAGCGGCAAGTTTCTCGCGCAACTTATCGGCCGCTTCCCCCACGGGCACGACGAAGACCGACTCCTTCCCGAGCGTCTTGTTCAACTTGCCCACATATTCCTCCACATCATGGCAGTATTTGTCATTCGCCTCCTTCAGCTTGGCCATGTCCGTGGCGTTGTGGTCGGTTCCTTTTCGGACCTGCAGAGGATAGACCGGCTCGTATTCGTCGTTTGGCAGCCAGAATTCCTGGACGAAGATGCGGATGTCCGGGTTGTGCTCCACGCCCAGCTTGGCGAAATTGTCGATGCCTTCGTCCGGCAACCAGATCGGCGACAGAGTGAGCACGTCGACCTTGCCGGCGGTGCGCGCGGCCTTCGACCCGAACTTGTCGTCCGGTATTTCCCAGTGCTGGATTACGCGCGAACCGCCGATGCTGGAAAGGCCCACGGACTGATGGTCGGCGATGCCGGCGGATTTCGCGACTTCATCGAGCAACTTGTAAACGAAAACGTGGAAGCTGTGCCCGCAAGTGAAGACACGCTGACCCTTCGTAATCGGCGGAGTCGCGGCGTCGCTTTTCTCCCCCGCGGATCGAGCAGGCGATGGGAACAAAAGCAGGCCGGGCGCAAGGCCAAGCAAGAGGGCGATCAACGCCGGGAGGGAACGAGAGAATCGTTTCATCATGTGGTCGGGAGGAGACGGGAATCTGATGTTAGGGTGGAGAGCTTGAATCAGTGATCCTTAGAGAAATTCCATTCCTTGACCACCGTGCCATCGCGGTCCTTGAGCCGGAGATATTCCACCTGGAATTCACCGGGGCCGGCGCCGGGATCGAACCGCAGCATCTCGACGGGCGTTTCGACCGGGAGCTGGATGGCAAAGTCGTGCCACTCATTGTCGTGCTGGGGCGTGAAGGTGGCGGTGCGGTCGCGAAAAAAAGGCTCCTTCGGATTGGCGGCCCAGAAGATGCGCCCGTTGCCTTTGCCGTTCGATTTCAGGCGAAACTCGACCGTGTAAGGTCCGCGGGCGTGCGGCAGATCGCGGGTGGAGAGCGAAGGCGGGCTGCCCGTCGAGGTGATCGCCAGGGCGCCGTCGCGCACGGTGACCGCGGTCTCCTTGCTCACCGCCCAATCGGGCACGAGTGCATTATAGGCGGGGTTCCGGCCGGGAATGAGCGCGTGCGTTGCCGCGAGGTGCGCGTCGATGAGCGCGTTGAGTTCCTTCACTTTCTCAGGAAACTGCGCGGCAAGATTTTTCGTTTCACCGAGGTCGTCCCGCAGGTTGTAGAGCTCGAAGCGGTCGGATTGATCGTCGGCGTCGTGGAAATAGCGAATGAGTTTCCAGTCGCCACGGCGTCCCCATACACCGGGCATCGTGTGCACCACATGCCCGGGCGGCGAGTAGTGCGGGTAGTAGCAAAAGAGCGTGTCGCGCGGCGCGCCGGCGCCGAGCAGCGCAGGCACCTGGCTCACGCCGTCGAATTTCAGATCCGCCTTCGGCGCCACGCCGGTGATCTCGAGAAGCGTGGGATAGAAATCGACGCTGGAGAGCATGGCATCGTTCTGCGCGGCGGGCTTCGTTTTGCCCGGCCACACCACCACACACGGTTCCCGCGTGCCGCCCTCGTAGAGCGTCCCCTTCCCCGCGCGGAGCGGCGCGTTGGTCGTGGGCGGCGCATCCATTCCCGCCTGTTCTTTCATCTGCGGCTCAAACCAATTCACCCCGCCATTATCGGAGAAGAAGACGATGATCGTGTGGTCGCTGAGCTTCAATTCATCGAGCGTGTCGAGCAACCGGCCCACGGCTTCGTCGAGGCTTTGCACCATCGCGCCGTAGACCGGATTGCGTTGCGCGGAATGCGGATCGGCTTTGCGGTGGTATTTCTCGATCAGTTCCGGCTTCGCGCCCCACGGCGAGTGCACGGAGAAGGCCCAGTAGTTGAGGTAAAACGGCTCGTCCTTGTGCGCATGGATGAACTTGATCGCCTCCTGCGACATCCGGTCTTCCACCTGCTCACCTGGCTTGGCGGGCAGGTTGAATTTCGGCGATTTCCAAGGCGCAATGTAGCTCGAAGGTCCCGGCCCCGACCAGTGCGGCACGTCCACGTCGAATCCCTGATGGAGCGGATCAAATGGCTCTGGCCCGAGGTGCCACTTGCCAAAATGGCCAGTGGCGTAACCCGCGCCCTTTAAGGCTTCGGCGAGCGTAAAATATTCCAGTTTCAACCGCGTCGCGCTCACGGCTTGCAGCGATTTCTGGCTGGGCCCCCCGCGGGCGATGAGCGAAGCCTCCAGTTTTTCCTCGGGGACGTGCCCCGAGGGCGCGGTGATGCCAAGCCGCCCCGGATACAGGCCCGTCATGATGCTGGAGCGCGTCGGCGAGCAGACGGGATTCGCGGCGTAAGCGTTGGTAAACTTCATCCCACGCGACGCCAGACGCTCGATATTCGGCGTCTCGAAAAACTTCGTGGTGCCGTAGAGCGTCGTGTCGCTCCACCCGAGATCGTCCGCCAGAATGAACACGATATTGGGTTTCGGCGTCGGCGGGGCAGCGAAGGACCGAACGCCAAGCAACAGGAGCAAAAGAAGAATTCGATTCATGGGGAAGTCAGATATTTCAGGAAAAAGTCGACCGTGCGCTGGTTGATCTCGGGAATCGTCGGCGTGATTCCTTCGCCGCTGAAGCCGTGGCCGGCGCCCTTGCTGACCACGCACTCGACCGGCACGCCTTTCGCCTGCGCCGCATCCCGCATCGCTGTGGAGTTGAGCGGTGCGATGGTTTTGTCGGCGTCGCCGTGCGCGAGGAAGATGGCCGGGCTGTCGGGACGCAGCAGCTCAATCGGGCTCAGTCTTTTGGCGAGTTCGCGCCTGGTTTCCAGCGGACCGCCGAGAATCGAGACCAGTCGTTCCGGGTGCTCGAAGTTGCTCCCTTTCGTCAGCGCGGGATCGACGAAGGAGACCGGCCCATAGTAAGCCGCCACGCAGCGGATTTTGCCCGGCGGTCCGTCGAGCGCAGGATCGCATGGGTAGTCGCGATCCGCGCCGAGCGCGGTCGTGAGCGTCAGGTTGCCGCCGGCGGATTCGCCAAAGGTGCCGATACGCTCGGGATCGAGGTTGTATTCCGCCGCATGTTTTACCAGGAAGCGCACCGCGTCTTTGCAGTCGGCGACGCTCTCGTTCACGGTCGCCGCGCCGCCATTGGCAAGGCGATACTCGATGGACGCAAAGGTCACGCCTCGTTGAGTCAGGCCACGGGCGACACCGAGCGCGTCGCGCCGCAATACGTGAAACTTATCGCCACCGCCGAAGCCGCCACCGTGAATGAAGACCACCAGGGGCGACTTCTCGAATTTCTTCTCCGTGGGCAGGAGCAGCATCAGGTCGAGCTTTGTCTCACCCACTTGCTTGAAGACGATCCCCTTCACGACTTTTAAGTCCGCCGGCAGACGGGCATACGGATCGCCGCCCTTGCCGGTTGCTTCTTCAGCCCCGGCTGCAATCCCGGCGAACGCGAAAATGGACAGCAGGGCGATCCTCATGGCGTGAGTTGGGACTGCTGCGGCTTGGGCGGGCCGCCCTTGAAATCCGGATTGGGCCGCGGCAACGCCGCGCCGACGGAATCGCGCCAGGCGTGCAATTGATCGCGCAGCGCGGCGGCCTTGTCGGGCATCTCCTTCGCCAGGTCGTGCTTCTCCGAGAGGTCGTCGCGCAGATTGTAGAGTTCAACGTGATTGTCCTCGAAAAACTCCAGCAACTTCCAGTCGCGAGCGCGGACCGCGCTCACCGGCGTGGTGGTGTGGTAATAGTGCGGGTAGTGGAAGAAGAGCGCGTCGCGGTTCAGTTTCGCGGTCGGCTCTTTCAGCACGGGCGTAAGGTCGACGCCATCAATGGCGTCGGTCGCGGGTCGCAGGCTGGAGGCACTGAGCAACGTCGGCAGCATGTCGGTGAGAATCACTGGTTCGTCACAAGTCGCCCCCGCGGGCGTCACGCCCGGCCAGCGGATCATGAGCGGGACACGAATGCCACCTTCGTAGAGCGCACCTTTGCCCGAGCGCAGCGGTGCATTGTTGGTCACCGGGATATTCTTTCCACTCACTTTATCCATGCCGACGTAGCCGCCATTGTCGCTGGCAAATATGACCACGGTGTTCTTGTCGAGTCCGCGCTCTTTGAGGTGCTCAAGAACGCGCCCCACATTGTCGTCGAGTTCCTTGTTCATCGCGGCATAAATAGTGTGGCGATGATTCATGCCGTCGCGGAGCTTCGCGTCGAAATGCTGGATGTCATCGGGCTTGGCCTCGATCGGCGTGTGTACCGCATGGTGGGCCAGGTAGACGAAGAATGGCTGATCGCCCGCGTGATCGATGACCTTGATCGCCTCGTCGGTCAGCCGGTCGGTGAGATATTCCCCGGGATGACCGTACTCCAGGTGCGGGATGTAGCGGAACTCCGTGCCATGTGTGCCGCTGCCGCTATACGGCCACCAAAAAGTCTGCGGTGCACCCCAGTTCGTGCCGCCGATATTGATGTCGAAGCCGTGCGCCTCCGGATAGTGCTCCCAATCGCCGAGATGCCATTTGCCGATGAGGGCGGTGAGATACCCCGCGGATTTCAGATAAGTCGCGATCGTCTTCTCGCTGTTCGGCAGATTCCAGATCGACTCCCCCTCGCGCAGTTTGCGGTTCTTGGCGCCGCCTTCCTGCGCACCCTCGGCCCAGATGGTAAAATGCAGGCGCGCCGCGTGCTTGCCAGTCATCAAGGTCGCGCGCGTGGGCGAGCAGACGGACATGGCGTAAGCGTTCGTGAAGCGCACCGCGCCGGCGGCGAAGCGGTCGATGTTCGGCGTTTCGTGCAGGTCCGCACCGTAGCAGCCGAGATCCGACCAACCCATGTCATCAGCGAGGATGAAGAGGACGTTGGGCTTCGTTGGCGAGGCTGCGGGTGCGGCCACGACTGCGACGAAACTGAGGCCAAGGAGCAGCAGGATTTGTTTCATGGCGTGGGCATCGGGGGAACTTTCAGGAGAACCTCGTGCGGACCCAGGCCGAGTGTGGCCCGCAGTTTTTTCTCGGGAGCTTCATTGCGTTGCAAGTCCGCGGCGACCGCAGCGGGGTCCTCCGGGATGGCGCCCTGGTCGTGCGTGTCGGCCATCCAGGCGTCGCACTGTTTGCGCAGCCGCTCGAGGTTGACGCGCTGCGCCGGGTCGTCCGCGAGGTTGTGCAATTCAAAAGGGTCGGCCTGCAAATCGTAGAGTTCCTCGGGGGGTCGGGACGGCGCCATGAATTTTGCCTGGTCCGCGTTCAGCCTGCCCTCCGCGAAAAGCTGGCGCATCCGATTGTAAGCGGGATTAGTCACCTCGGCGTAAGCCATGCGCTGGAGATACGGGCGCTGTGGCTCGAAGTTGTGCAGGTACTTGAACCGCGCGTCGCGCACTGTGCGCACGCGGTCCGGCGTGTCGTCGATGCGGTCCCGTGCGCCGTAGATGTATTCGCGCTTCCGCGCGCCGGGGCCGAAGAACGGCGCCCCGTCGAGACCTGGTGCATTCACGCCCGCCATCGCGAGCGTCTGGGCATGAATATCAAGGAAGGAAACGAGGTCGTCGCTCGTACTGCCCGGCTTGAGCAGCGAGGGCCAGCGGACGATGAGCGGCGCTTCGAACCCTTGCTCATAGGCGAAGTATTTGCCGCGAAAATCCTCCCGGCCATGGTCGGCGAGGAAGAAGACGACCGTGTTATCCCGCAGGCCTTCGCGGTCGAGCAGTTCCAGGAGGGCGCCAACCTTCTGATCCAGGACTGCGACCTCGTCCAGATAGGCGGCCCAGTCGGCGCGGATGAGCGGATCGTCCGCGAGATAGGGCGGCAGCGTCACTTTCGCCGGATCGGTGGGGTTCTTGGTCGCCCGGTAATAAACCCGGTGGGTTTCGTGCAGATCGACCTGCGCGTAGAAGGGTTGATGCGCCTTGAGGTCACCCCAGTCCGCGCTATCGAAGGCCTTGCCGTCGTCGTAGAAATTCCAGTCCGTCTTGCCGGCGCCATTGAAGCCGAGCTCCGCCGGCAATTTGCGGACGTTCGCCGTAAAGTAGCCCGCCTCGCGCAACCGCTCCGTAATGAGCCGCACCTCGGGTGGACGCACAAATTCGGCGGTGCGGTGGCTGCGATGATTCTGCGCGCCGATGCGCGTTTGATACAGGCCCGTGATGAGAGCCGAGCGCGAAGGCGAGCAGACCGGCGCAGTGGCGAAGGCATGTTGATACCGGCACGATTCAGCGGCAAATCGGTCGATATTCGGGGTGCGCGCGGCCGCGGTGCCATAGCAGCCGAAATCCTTGCAGGCGTCCTCGGCGATGATCCACAGCACATTGGGCTTCGCGGGCGGTTCCGCCGCTGTCGCGACCGCCACAAGCGTAGAAAGCGCAATGAACACCCACCCGTAGCGGTAATGAAATGAAGTCATGGTTTCTACTTGTTTTCGTTTGGCTTTTCCTTCTCCGCGGCTTCACGCACGCGCTGGACTTTCGACTTGCTGCCCGCGGCGAGATTGACCTGCGTGGAGCGCAGCCACGTCAGCGCGCGTTCGCGCATTTGTTGAAGCGTCTCGCGATGGTCGGCGGAAGCGGCGAGGTTGTTTTGCTCCAGCGGATCGGCGTCGAGGTCGAAGAGGTATTCCTTGTCGTGGTCCGCCCACCATTTGTAGCGCGGGTCCCGCAGCATGATGCCCAGTGGTGAGGTGAGGCCGATCTCGCTCACCGCGACATCGCGCACGCTGGTCGCCTGACCGGTGGCCACGGGCAGCAAGGAGCGGGCGAAGCGGCCGGGAGAGACCGTACCGCCGATCGCCTCGACGATAGTAGGATAGACATCGAATAATTGCGCCAGCGCCGGCGTGCGTCCGGCCTGCACATGGCCCGGCCAGCGGATGACCAGTGGCACGCGTGCGGATTCCTCCCAAAACCGGCCTTTCGACAACGTGCCATGCGCACCCATCATTTCGCCGTGGTCCGAGGTGAAAACGAAGAGCGTACGATTCCATGTGCCACGCGCTTTCATGGCATCGATCAGGCGGCCGATGCAGTCGTCGGCCAGCGCCATCTTGCCGAGATAGTCGGCGAGCATGCGGCGCAAATCGGCCTGCGTGACCTTGCGCCGGTCGTAGTTGAATTCCGCGGGCACATTCGCGGGCAGGGCGAGATTTTCCGGATTGAACATAGTGGCAAACTTCCCCGGGGCATCGAGCGGCGGATGCGGCGAATGCAGGCTGACGACGAGACAGAGCGGTTTCTCGCGCGGTTGTTGCCGGATGTATTCCGTGGCCATGCCAGTAACGAAGACATCGTGATAATCCTCCGGCGCAACGACACTCGCCCGCGGCTCATATTCGGATTCGCGCAACCGGCGCAATTGATCGCGAGCCACCGTGGCAAGCAGTCCGCGTTTCTGGAGAAACTCACAATATGGGTCGTGTCCGCCTTCGGCATCCGGCGGCCCAGAGACGGACAGGACGGTGTCGAGCCCCATCGCGCGATGATAGTCCTCCATGGTGGCGAATTCCTGATGCCAATCCGCCCCGGTGAACCAATGCAGCTTGCCGATTTGTGCGGTCGTGAGGCCGGCCTGCCGGATATCGCGAAACATCGGCGCCATCGCGGACGGCAGATGATATTGGTTCGCATTGCCCCACAGCCCGTGGTTGTGCGGGTACCACCCGGTGACCAGCGATACGCGCGCCGGCATACAGACCGGTGAGTTCGTGTAGCAGCGATCGAAGATCAGGCCCTCCTGCGCCACGCCGTCGAGATTCGGCGTGCGCACCTGCGCATTGTCCCAACTGACGTAATGCGGGTTCCACTGGTCGCAAATCACCACGAGCACGTCGGGCTTTTCCGCAGGAGCCGCGACGACGTGCGTCGTCAGGAGCACCGCGCCGGCAAGCAGGGCGAAGGACCATTCACGAACTGGGGGGAGCAGTTTCATATTGTAGAAGTGTGGGTTCCGGGATTACGGGGCCGCGACCTCGCTGTCCGCCATGCCACTCTTGTAAGCGACCGCTTTCAATTGAATGTCCGGCTGGACGCTGATCGCCCCGCAATACACATAGCCCCGCGTCCGCGTGGGCGTGGTGCCATCAAGCGTATAGCGGAACCAGGCGCCGGGCGTCGGAGATTTCAGGGTGATGATCTTGCCATCGTTCGTGAACTCCGGTTTGCCACACGGTGCGGTGCCTTCCTGATAGAATCCGCAGTCGGGGTAGTTTTGGATTACGTCCCAGGCGAGACGTTGGGCGGCGAGTGCTTGCGCGGGCGTCAGCGTAGTTTCCATCGGCAGCACTTTTCCTTCCGGCGCTTCGCGGTAGAAAACGGGGAACCATGTCATGTCCACGAGAAAGGCGCCATTCGGCCCTGGATGGACCTGGTCGTTGAAGAGCAGCGAATAAAAGGAGCCGGGCCGGGCATCGGGAAATTGCCCGTGATCGATCCTGTTCTTGATCCAGCCCATGGCTAGCGCCGCCGGGATGATGTGCACGGGCCTGCCCTCCGGATAGGCGGTCGCAAGGCGGTGCTGCAATTCCTCCACATAGAGCAGCATCGCGCTCATCGATTCCTCCCACGTCAGTGCGGGAAAGGTCTTCGCCATCTGATAACTGGGCACCATCCCCTTGTCGCTGGGCCGCTGGCGCGCCAGCTCGACCCATTCGCAGTAGAGATAGGGTTGCACATCGGGAGATTTTCCGCGGAAGAGCTTGAGGAAATGCACTTCGGCCGCGATCTCCTTATCGAGATCGAAATCGCGCGGCTGCATCGTGAGCGCGTCGATCTTGCCGACCTTGCTCCAAAAGACCGGCCAGGGCACGGAACCCTTTTTGATCGCGGCCTCTTCCTTGGCGCTGGCCTGGCGGTCGGAAGCAAACTCTCCCGAAGCGAGCGCAAATAGTTCCCGGGTCAGCGCCCCACCGCGCAGGAAGGCGACTGACTTATGATCGTAGCCCGCCGTGCGCGCGAATCGCCAAAAATTGCTCGTGGTGCCGGTAAGGCTGTTGCCGACATGGGCCGTGGTCAGGCCCGGCTTGCTGCTGCCGGGAAATAGATACGTCAGGGTGGTGGGAAGGCTCGGCGGGAAATCGGGGGCGATGCCCACGGCGCTGATGGTCGTGGTCTTCTCAATGTGAATCGGGCCTTGGTAAATTTCGCCATGATCGGCCGTGGGGAGAGAGCCATCCAGGGTGTAGCGAATTTCCGTGCCGCTGACGGCCACCAGCCTGACTTCGATCGGCCACCTCGGCTCGTCATTGTTCGGGTTGAAGATAATACGGCGTGACGCAGCGGTATCTCCGAGATCGTAGCCGGCGGTCCGGCTATCCTGCGCGTCGGCCAGGAAGTAGTTCACCGGGCTGCCTTTGCCCTCACCGGCCAGAAGCCGGTCTCCGTCATAAAACTCCACCTTGTGGATCGTCCCCTGCCCGGTCCGCGGCAGCGAGCAGCGCAGATAACGATAGACTTTGCTGTTATCGAATTTGAGTTCTTCCCAGTCCTTGGTGGTCGGCGGCTCTTTGATTTCCGCCAGCGTCACGAAACCCTCGGTCCGCGAAACGTTGGATCCCTCGATCTTTCCACCGACCATGTCTTTGCCACCTCCCGCCGTCGGCTGAAAGCGCACGCGATTGCAAATCGGCGCCGGGGTCTCCGCGCGAATTTCCGTCGTGCCGGCAGCGAGGAAACTAGCCGCGGCCAGAGTCAGGAATGCGAGGTGGTTGCTCAGTTTCATAGTAAGGCGACGGGGCGGTTCTTTCATTTCACTCTCTTTCCGGCGATCCAGATTTTTCGCGGCGGATTGCGGACGGCCGACGTGGCCAGGGCGAGACGCGGATCCTGGTCGAGCAGGATGAGGTCGGCCTCGTATCCGACCTCGATGCGGCCCAGCGATTTTCCGCGGCCAATGACGTCCGCGGGCTGGGCGGTGTAGCCAGCGAGCGCCGAGCCCGCATCCAGCCGCTGCTCTGGAGTGAACGGGGTTCCATCCCCCAGCGTGCGATGAACGAGGCAATGCAGCCCGGCGATGGGATCGGGGCCGATCCGGCCCGAGCTGGGAAAATCCGAGCTATAGATCAACGTGGCACCCGAGTCTTGCAGGCTCTTCCACAGGAAAAGATTCTTCATGCGTTCCGCACCGAGGGAGTTTTCCGCCGCCGCGAGTTCCTTCCTGCTGGGAAAAAACATGAACGCCGGTTGCGTGGACGCAACCACGCCCAGTTTGCCAAATCGCGGCACGTCGTCCGGCGCGATGACGGAAGCATGTTCCACTCGGTTGCGTGGCACGGTGCCGAGAACCGTTTGCGAATTCTCGAAAGCATCCAGCGCCATGCGCACCGCGCGGTCGCCAATGGCGTGGAGCGCGACCGGAAAGCCCGCCCGGTTCGCCCGCAACACCAGTTCGTTGAGCCGCTGCTGCCCCATCTTCGGCAAGCCGCGCTCGCCCGGCTTGTTGGCGTAGGGCTCGAACATCGCGGCGGTCTGACTCGACAGCACGCCATCCACGAAGCCCTTGAACGCCACCACCTGCACCCGGCCATCCGGGCGCAGCGCATGCGCGAACTTCACCGTGGCCTCAAACTCCACGGGCGACGCCGCGAGATTGCCCCAGAGGAAGGAGCGCTGGATGAGCAACCCTTCGCGCTCCAGGTCCGCATACACATTGGCCTCGCGGATGGTGAACGGAACGGCATTGCCTTGGGCCGACGTGACTCCGCAAGCCAGGGCGATCTCCTGCCCTTTCAAAATCCAAGTACGGACCTCCTCGATCGTGGGCACAGGCAGGTGCGCGTAGATTTGATAAGTCCCCGCTTCGAGCAGCACACCGGTGGGCTCGCCATCGGCGTCGCGCACGATGCGACCGCCCTGCGGATCCGGGGTGTCGCGCGTGATCCCGGCCAGCTTCAAGGCCGCGGTATTGACCCACAATTCATGGCCGCTCGTGTCCCGCAGAGCAATCGGGCGCTGCGACTCCACCGCGTCCAGATCGCGGCGATGCGGCGGGTGAGCCGCGTCAAACGCCCCGGCCCACCAGGTGCCGCCCATGATCCACTCCTTCGTGGGATTGGCTTTCGCATAGTCCCGCAACGCCGACTGGATGGAGGGGATGTCCTGACGATCGAGTTTCACCTCGAAGAAGGCCTTCCCGCCGCTTTCCAGATGGACGTGGGAATCGTGAAAGCCCGGCAGCAAAAACTTCCCCTCCGCATCGACCTTCACGCACGACGGCGGACAAGCCGCCAGCAAATCGTCGGACTTCCCCATCGCCACGATGCGCGAGCCCTGGAAGGCCACCGCATCGGGTGCTCCGTCGCGCGACGGCACGATCGTGGCATGGAAGATCAAGGCATCGGCGGCCAGCGCCTCGACCGCGTGCACACTCTCCGCGGCAGCCGCCATGATTCCGCAAAGGCACAAGGCCGCGAGTTTCGCAGGGACGGTCATGGGCGCGCGGATTCCAGCATCGGTTCAAGAGGTGGCGAACGATCAACCCCACGAAGCGCCGACTGATTGGTAAAATCTCCGCGAGCCCTTCACGCGAATGCGTAAAGCCCGGCAGGCCCAAAATAGCCGCCGCCGCTCACGGTGCCGGCGACGGGATGTTGAACCGCGGAGGCGCGGAGACGCGGAGGAGGAGGAATCAGAGACCCAAATCTCCGCGCCTCCGCGCCTCTGCGGTTAATCCAATTCCTGGCCGCCGGGTCTTAGCCCAGCAACTCGCGGACGAGTTCGCGCTCTTCCTTGAGTTCGTTGACGGTGGCGGTGATCCGCTCGCGGCTGAAGTCGCCGATGGGAACCCACTTGGCGACTTCCCACGAGCTATCTTGATTGGTGCGGACCGGGAAGGAGGAGATGATCCCGGGATCGACCTCGTACTGGCCTTCCGAATGGACGGCGACGCTGTACCAATCGCCCTCGAGCGTGGGCGTCGTGAGGGAGCGGACGGTATCGACCACTGCGTTGGCGGCCGAGGCGGCGGAGGAAAGGCCGCGCGCCTTGATGATGGCCGCGCCGCGCTGCTGGACGCTGCTGATGAATTCGCCCTGGAGCCAGTGGATGTCGGTGACCACCTCAGTGGCGTGGCGGCCATCGATCCGGGCGTTGTAGAAATCGGGAAACATCGTCGCCGAATGATTGCCCCAGATGGCGAGATTGCTGACGCTGGTGACATCGACGCCGGCCTTGAGCGCGAGTTGCATCTTCGCGCGGTTTTCATCGAGGCGCGTCATGGCAAACCAGCGATTGGCCGGAATGCCTTTGGCGTTGTTCATGGCGATGAGGCAATTGGTATTGCACGGATTGCCGACCACGAGGATACGCACATCCGCGGCAGCGTTCTTCTCGATCGCCTTGCCCTGGCCGATGAAGATCTTGCCGTTGATGCCCAGGAGATCCTTGCGTTCCATGCCGGCCTTGCGCGGCACCGAGCCGACGAGCAACGCCCAATTCACGCCGGCGAATCCTTCGTCAAAATTCGCCGTGGGCACGATGCCCTTGAGCAGCGGGAAGGCGCAGTCCTGCAATTCCATAACCACGCCGCCGAGGGCGGGCAACGCCGGCTCGATCTCGATGAGATGCAGGATCACGGGCTGATCCGGGCCGAACATCTGGCCGGAGGCGATACGGAAGAGCAGCGAGTAGCCGATTTGGCCGGCCGCTCCGGTGACGGCGACGCGAATGGGAGTTTTCATATACGGGGAATTCGGGTTGGGGCGGGCAGTGGATGGGAAAAGAGGGCGAGAGATTCAGCGAATCGCGGGCAATCCGGCAATGCTTTTCCTAGACTCGCCCGGTCGTACGTAGAATTTCCCGCACGCGCTTCATTTTCGATTTCAGCGCGGAGTCCTTGCGCCAGAGCACCATCGGGTAGAGCAAGCGCTGGCTCCAGTTCGATTCGCTGACCGCCCCGGGCACGTTGAAACGCTGTGCCGTGGCGAAGAGATCGGTGATCATGTAGATCGCCATCCAGGAATTCGAGGCGAAGAGTCCACGCATTAGAGCCTCGTAGACTTTGTCCGAATAGGGCGTGATCCGCGGCACCTCGAGACCGACCCAGGCGCCCAGACGCCGCACATCCAGCCACGCGCGATCGCGCGCCGCGTGCGTCTCCAGGCCGCCGTGTTCGGCCGCTTCGATCTTCGCCATCCAGTTTTCCCATGTCACGCGGATCGGTTCGAAATCGTGTGTCGCGTAAGTCGTCACCGAGAGCCGCTGGTAATCGCTCCCCGGCGTCATCTGGCCAGCGGTTTCCTCCCAGTAGGGAATCTTGAAGCCCGCGATGCCCAGCTCCGTGAGACAGGGGCGCACGTAATCGGGCACCACGCCGAGGTCTTCGCCGATGAGCCGGAATTCCCCGCACTCCTCGAGCAGCACCTCCAGCACCTCGCGGCCCTGCGCGCAATTGGCCGCCTTGTGCGCCGCCGTGTCATCCTCGTAGGGGCAGAAATGCGGCAGTTCGCCGCCGGTCTTCTCCCGGGCCTCGTCCTCGGTGAGCGGGAGAAACTGCGCGTTGCTCTGCGGCCGCCACGGAAAGCCGTAGACGCGGAAGAAGCCGAGGATGTGATCGATGCGGAAGAGATGAAAACAGGCGCGCACTTTGCGCACCCGCTGCCGCCACCAATCGAAGCCCTGCTCGCGATGCACCTCCCAGCGGTAGAGCGGAATGCCCCAGTTCTGACCCCATTTGTAGGTGAATGGGTCGGTCTCAAAGACGCGCTCCGGCGGGCAGCCGCCGCACCAGATGTGATCGAAGAGCTCGGGCCGGGTCCACACATCCGCGCTGTAGTAGCTGACCCCGAAAGGAATGTCGCCCATGAGCGAGACATCGTTGCTCGTGGCGTAATCGTGGATGCCGCGCCACTGGTCCCACGCGATCCACTGCACATAGGAAACCAGCCGCAGCCGCTGCTCGATTTCGTGGCGTTTCGCCGGCTTCTGCACCGCCAGCCAGGCCTGCGCCTGCGCGAAGCTCCGTTGTTCCGTCGGCCACATGTCCCAGCGCTCCGTGCCGCCATTTTCCTCGATGAGCACGCGAAAGAACGCGTAGCCGTTGAGCCACGCTGCCTCGCTCTTCAAGAACACGCGAAAGGCCCGCGCCCGCCGGTCGTTTTTCTTCCAGGAATGGCTCAGAAAATTCTCGAACGCGCGATTGAGCAATTTCCACTTGAGCGCCTTGATCGCGGGATAAAGCACCGGCCCCTCGCACAAAGCGCCGGGGTCCGCCGCGGCCTTGATCTCGGCGATCTCCTCCGCGCTCAAGTCCGGCAGCGCCTCGGGGGTAATCTCGATGGTGGTCGGCTCGAGGGCCACTGACGAAATGGCGTTGTAGGGCGAATTGTCGTTGCCCGTTTCGTTCACCGGCAGCAGTTGCACCACCCGGAACCCTTGCTCCGCCGACCAGTCGATGAATTCCCGCAGCGCCCCGACGTCGCCGACCCCGAGGTCATTCTGTCCGCGCAAGGCAAAGAGCGGCGCGAGTACGCCGGCGAGTTTTTGATCGGGTGACAATTCCATGAAGATGCGCGCGACTTTCAAACAGTCATCGCCCCCATCATCAAGCACGGACGCCGCTGGCGCGTGGATTTTTCCAGACGCCGCCCGCCAGTGCCCTTCCCGGGTCTAATCCTCCGTCGCCACCATTCCCACCCGCACCGCATAGCGCGTGAGCGTCGCTACATCATGCATGCCAAGCTTTTGCATCACCTGGGCGCGATGGTGCTCCACCGTCTTCGGCGCAATCGAAAACCGGCTGGCCATTTCCTTGTTGCTCATGCCCTCGGCGATCATTTGCAGGACAGCCCGCTCGCGGTCGGTCAGGCGTGCCGAGGTGGTGCTGGTGTGCCGCTCGTCATCCATGAGCTTCGTCGCAAAGGGCGTAAAATAGCTGCACCCTCCCACGACCGCGCGCAACGCTTCGCAAAAAGTCGGCAGCGCATCCGTCTTATGCACAAATCCGTGGGGCCGCGCCTGCAAGGCTTCCACGATCAGGTTCCGGTTGAGCGTCCCCGAATAAACCATGAAGCGCGTCTCGCGCAGTTCCGCCCGCAGGGTCCGCAGCACCTCGACCCCGTTTAGCTCCGGCAAAATCAAATCCAGCACCACGAGTTGCGGCTTCAATTTTCGACACACCTTCAGCGCCTCAAAACCCGTCCCCGCCTCCCCCACCATCTCGTACGGCCCCTCCCTCTCCAGCACGACGCCGAGCATCTGCCGAATCGAAACATGATCATCAACGACTACCACACGGGTTTTCATAGGCCATCATCCTCCAGTCATTACACGGGTACGGGTTGCAATACTTCGTTGCTCTCAGCCAGCCTCGGGAAGAGTACACACCACCCGCGGTCGACATTCGCAGTGCGGTGGTTGTGGCGGAAATCTTCCCGCCACACAAGCCCTAATTGGGGGGAACTACGCATTCTTTTCGGGGGGAATTTCCGGCCAAATCGCGGGAGAGACCCTATAGGCGGCGCGGCGGCAGACATCCACGGTGGGATCACATTCACGGCCAGTCTATTCCGGGGGGTTGGTATCCGAGAGGTTCGCCATCCCGACCCACACCGGGGTAATTGGGATTTTTTCGCTCATCTTCAATGCCACTCGCATTTCACCCCACGATCACCACGCGCGCCCTTGCAGAGTTTCAGCGACTTCTTCAATATCCGCGGCGATCTCGGCGGCAACAGCGCGGATCACGGCCTGGCGAAAGGCTCCATCCCCCTCCTCATTCGCGAACAATCACCGCGCTCGCCGCCCTGCCGCTTCGCTAAACACCGCTCCACGCAATTTACTAATCCGCTTCATCCGAAACACCCACTATGAACAACCGCCGATCCGCTGCCTTTAAACTTATCCTTCCCGCCTGCCTCGCCCTCGGCCTCGGCGCTTGCACGACGGAGAGCCAGCAAAAGGTCAATGCCTTCCTGAACAGCCCTGCCGGGCTAGCCCTGACAAACACTCTGAAAAAAGCGGCTGAAGCCGCCGCTCTCGAGGCCGCGCATGAAGTGGCCTCGGGCAATAAAACGAACGGCAACCTGATCGTCGCGGCGGCCCTCGACGGCAGCAGTGCCGGCTTGCGCGCAACCCAGGACACTGCAGGCGTCACCGACCCCCAGACCGTCAAAGCTGCCGTCGTCGTCGGCAGTGATTCGCAACCCGTCGCCAACAAGGTCGCGCCCGCCGTGGCCAGCGCCATCACCACCGCGACCGCCACCGACAAGAACGTCGCCCCCAACACCGTGAACGAAGCTGCCGCCCAAGTCCTTGAGGCGCTGGCCGCCAAAAAACGCGCCGAGTCAGCCGCCAGCCATTAGTCGAACTGTTCACTAGCCGACCACCTACCCTTTTAGAAATATGACAGCTCTCTCTTCGGTCATTCGTGCACAGTTGCTTTGGCCATTGGCGTTTCTGTTTTTCGCCGGTTGCAGCACCATCGCCACGTTTGATCCGGTCGCCTACGACAAGGCCACCGGCGCCAAGGCCGAAGCCCTGGCCCTGGTCGACCACGCGACCGAGTCTTATGCGACTCGGGCAAAAGACGCGGAGGCCGTGCTGCTCACCGTCAACAAAGCCTGCGAATACGACCGCGGCCGTTCCCTCAACAACATCACCGTCAAGCAATGGGAGATTCTGCTCGATCCCAATGGGCACCTCTTCGGCGGATTTGTGGAGCGCTGGAAAGCCAAGGGCTCCCTGCGGTCCGCCTACATCGCGGAGAAGAGGCCCGATATCGCCGAGGCCTTCGATCAAATCATCGGACTCGAAATCGGCAAGCGCCGGACCGGCTCCAACTAACACTCCACCATGCCTTCCTTCGACACCAATACCGCCATTCAAACCACCCTCGACCAAAGCAAGGAACTCGCCAAAACGCTGTTCAAGCAATTCGCCGATCAAGCCACCCAGGACACCAAGGACTTTCTCAATCGATCCAAGGACGGCGTCGAACGCGCCGGCCTCCTTTTCGCTCAACGAAAAATCGAGAAGGACGACTTTGAGGACCTGCTTCTCGGCAAGAAGGATCTCGCCGCGATGCACGCGCTGAAACAGACCGGCCTCGCCAGCGCCGCCATCGACACCTTCACCAACGGCGTCCTGCAAATCCTCATCAACGCCGCCCTCGCCGCGGTAAAACTCTAGTCCTCCACCCGGCCATTATGCCCGACTACAAATCCGATCCGCTCTTTCTGCATCCCATCCTCCACGCTGCATTGCCCGGTATTCTTAGCGCGGTAAAAGCAAATCTGCCGTCCGGCTGGAAGACGGGCACCGGTTCGCAAGGTATCCACCGCACACCAGCCGAGCAGTTCGTCCTGTTCCAAAAAGGGCGGGCGTTCAAAAACGGAAGCTGGGTCGTGGTGAACAAGAAAGAGAAAGTAACCGACCTTGACGGACACATTAAGAAGTCGCGCCACAACAACTTGCCGGCCACCGCCGTCGATATCATCCTGATCAAACCGAACGGCCAGGAACTGGACGCCGGCCCACAGGAGCAGCAAATTGGCAAGGGAGCCGCCAAGTATGGATTGAACTGGGGAGGCAACTGGAGCGGATGGCAGGATCTGCCGCACATCGAGATTCCGCCGGCGCGGTTGTTTAAGAAATCGCTCGATCTGGATGAAGCGCTCCAGTGGCAAAAGTACTTATTTCACGGTGGAGCCTTGACCAAGCCTGAAGACCTGGACGGGTTATTCGGTCAAAATTCGAAAGCAGCCATGCAAAAGCTGATCGGGACGACCGAGCGAACTCCCGGCGCCTGGGCTCAACTGTACGGCCAATATGGTCCCCTCGAGAAACTCACCACGTTTGATGCCTTTTCGTGGATTCCTCCCGTCTCATAACCGATCACTCTCAACCCACCAACCAACTCAGCTAACACCACTATATGTCCGCACCCAAACTGGCCGAAGTCCGTCAAGAATACCAGAGCCTCTTCAACTCCTGCATCATCACCAAACCGGCAGCCGTTCAGGAAGTTGTCGATCCGATTTTGGCGAACCAAAAGCGGTATGAAAAGGTGGCGAAAAGCAGTGGCGTCCCCTGGTTCGTCATCGCCGTGATTCATAACATGGAATGCAGTCTCAATTTCAATGAGCACCTCCACAACGGCGACTCGCTGAAGAAAAAGACGGTTAATGTTCCCGCAGGACGCCCCCCTGGATGGGACGGCACCGGCACTTGGGAAGAAAGCGCTCTGGACGCTTTGTCGTTCGATAACCTGACCGCGTGGGTCGACTGGAGCATTGCCGGCTGTCTCTACAAACTCGAAGGCTACAATGGATGGGGATACCGCGGCCACGGGATCCATTCTCCGTATCTTTGGAGTTTCAGCAATCACTACACGAGCGGCAAATATGTCAGCGATGGAGTTTGGTCCAGTTCCGCTGTTTCCGGCCAATGCGGTTGCGCCGCGGTCCTGCGCCGGCTGGTCGAGATGGGAAAAATCTCCTTCAGCGATCAACCGCTGGCCAAGCCGGACATGCCGCCACCGGTCCGCTACTCCAAGACGAAACCGACCGACCCCGAGCAGTTCGCCGCCGCGGAGGCTCTGCAGACCTGGCTGAGCGGTTTTTCCGGCGTCTTCGTGGCCGTGGATGGCGTTGCCGGTCAGCGCACCTCCGACGCATTCAAACTGGTTACCGGTCACTACTTGGACGGTGACCCGCGTGCCTGAGCTTCCAAGGAAATCGAAGCCCGCAGCTCCGCCCGCCCGTCGGCCGGCGGGCGGAGTGTGAGTCAACCTCGGTCACCGGCCCCGACCGTCCCACATCAATCCCACTATGCCTCCCATTCTCGACGTCGCCATCGGTCTGCTGTTCATTTACCTGCTCTTCAGCCTCATAGTCACCGCAGCGAGAGAGCTTTGCGCCGCTTTTGCCACGAGCACTAATGACAAGCGAGCGCTGCTCCTCAAGGAAGGCATCGGCGAGCTGTTCTGCGACATGAACGAGAAGAATGGCTTCTCCGAGAAATTCTTCGCTCATCCGCTCATCTCGGCGCTATCGCCGAGCGGCAAAGGAGCGATGCCCAACTACATCCCGCGCGATACGTTTGTCTCGACCGTCCTCGACCTAATTGCCGAACCAAAACTCGCCGGTCCCCGGACCGCCGAGCAAGTCCTCGCGGGCATCTTCGGCTCCGTAAAGCCGGTCTTTATCGAACGCGCCACAGCGGCGCTACGGGCCTTGCGCGCGCGTTACGCAGGCAACAATGCCGTCACGCAGGCCATCACCGATTGCCTTGGCATGGTGGATATAGCTGCAAGCGCTCCAGCCCAGAGGCAGACATTCTCGACCGCACTCGATATTATCAAAGATAAGGTCGCTACCGATTGCTCTACGGCGAAGGGTGATCGGGATGGCAAGAAGACAGCGCTCGACCAATCTCCAAACGATGTCCTAAAGAAACAGGCGCTGGCAGATGCAGAGGCAAAGTTTGGCGAACTCGAAGGCCATCGCCTCGCGTTGCAAACCACCGCTACTTTACTAACCAAAGTCGACGAGGCCGTGGCGGCCGCCGCCAGCGCCGTGGACGACAAACTCCGCCGGACTCTCGCCGCTCTCTTCGAGGACGCCGGCCGCAATCCTGAAGAGTTCGAAAAGCAACTCGGCGCATGGTTCGACCGTTCGATGGACAGGGTCACCGGCTGGTACAAGAAATACACGCAGGCATTCACTCTCGTGCTTGGGCTCGTGCTCGCCATCTCGTGCAATGTCGATTCACTGCGCATCGTCGATGTGCTCTCGACCGATCCCAAGCTGCGGGAGGCAATCGTCCAGAGCGCAAGCGACTATGTAAACAGAACATCGGTCGGCACCGGCAAAGAGCTCAGCGACGCCACCGCTCGCCTGGAAGCGGCCACGCAAGTCGCGGAAAGTGAACCCGACGGCGCCCAAAAGATCGAGGCCCAAAAAACTGTCGCGAAAATGAAAGCGGAGGTGGATAAAAAGAAGAGCGAGTGGGATACCGAGGTCGCCAACGCGATCAAGTCCGTCGAGGCCGCCGAGAAATTGGCCGACCAGGCACGCAAGGACGCAAAAGAAGCGAAAGACACTTCGGATGCCGTCGCCAAAGATTCCACCAAGGACAAGGCAGTGAAGGAGATTGCCAAAACGGCAGCCGAAAAAGCCGAGGCAAAGGCCCAAAAGGCCGCGGAGGCTGTCAATGCGAAAAAGGACGAACTGACATCGCTGAAATCATGGGGTGGCTCCAGCGCCACGGACAGGCTGGCGAACACGGTCCGCCAGATGAATGGATTTGGCCTGCCCATTGGCTGGCACAAAGGCGACTGGGACAAAGCGTTCGCCGACTTTCCTTCCGGCCTGCGAACTATCCTGGGTTGGGTGCTAACCGCTCTCGCCGCCTCGCTCGGCGCTCCGTTCTGGTTCGATACTCTCAACAAGATCGTCACCATCCGCGCCGGGGGTCGCGCGCCGGAGGAAAAGAATCCCGGGGAAAATGGCGACAACCAGAAGAAAAAAGACTCGAAAGACAAATCATGAAGAAGCCGGGGAACCGTCGTATCTCCTCTGGGGCTCGTAGTCCCAAGCGCCGTTACCAGCTCGCCCCACCCACCTGCCACTCTTCCAGTAGCTCCTTCGGTACCTCTCCCAGAAAACGGGAGGGGCGCTGGAGCATTTCGCCGTAGCCGGCGTTGAGGCGCAGGTTGGGATAGGTGAGATACAGTTCGTCCTTCGCGCGGGTCACGGCGACGTAGAAAAGGCGGCGCTCTTCCTCGATGGCGTCCTCGCTCTCGAGGCTGCGGCTGCTCGGGAACATGCCGTCGGCCATCCAGATGACGAAGACGACCTTCCACTCCAGGCCCTTGGCCTGGTGGACGCTGGAGAGCGTCAGCATCTCGTTGTCATCGCTGGTCGCAGTGGCTTCTTTGTCGAGGCTTGTCAGGAGTGCGAGTTGATCGAGGAAGTCCCCGGCGCTCTCGTACTGTTTGGCGAAATTGGCGAGCGTGTTCAGGTCTTCGCGCCGCTGGTCGTAATTCGGAAACTTGGCTTTGAGGTAGTCGTCATAGACCGCCTCGATCACACTGCGGATCATTTCCGCGGGGGGGTGCGGCTTCCCGCCGGGAGCGATCTCGTCGAGCGTGTGGGCGAGTTGTTGCCAGGCCTTCGCCGCTTTCGCCGGGACTTTGAGAGGCGAGAGTAGCTTGAAGAAGTTTAGTTCGCCGCCCCGCGACATCGCGTCGCTCGTATTGCTCCACATTTGCTCCGCGGTGCGCGCGCCGATCCCCGGCAGCAGCCGAGCCATGCGCTTGAAAGCCACCTCGTCGCGCGGGTTCACGACGTATTTCAGAAACGCCGCAACATCCTTGATGTGCGCCTGCTCGAAGAAGCGCAGCCCGCTGGTGATGCTGAACGGGATGCCGTGCCGCGTGAGTTCCATCTGCACTTCCATCGAGTGGTAGTGCGCGCGGTAGAGCACCGCGATCTCGTCCAGTTCGATCCCCTCTTCGCGCAGGTCGAGAATGCGTTGCGCGACGAAGAGCGCCTGCTGGTTCGAGTCGCTGAGCGGCACGAGCGCCGGTTTGATTGCCGCCGCCGGCCGTGAGGCGACGAGTTCCTTTTTGAATTGGTGCACGTTGCCCGCGATGGCCGCATTGGCCACGTCGAGGATGTCTGGCGCGCTGCGGTAATTCGTCTCGATCTTGTAGACGCTCGCCCCGGGATAGCGCTGCGGAAAATCGAGGATATTCTTAAAATTCGCGCCGCGCCACGAGTAGATCGATTGCGCGTCGTCCCCCACCACCATCACGTTGCGCTGGAGCTTGGCGAGGATGTCGATGAAATCGGCCTGGATGCGGTTCGTGTCCTGGTACTCATCCACGAGCACGAACTGAAACTGCCGCTGGTAGCGTTCGGCGATCGCCGGGTTGCCTTGCAGCATGAGCAGCGTCTTCTCGAGCAGATCGTCGAAATCGACCGAATTGGCGGCGCGCTTCTTCGCCTCGTACTTCTTCTGCGCCTCGGCGATCTTCTCGCTGAACTCGAGGAAGTGCGGGTATTTTTCCACGAGCACCTGGTCGATCGAGCGCCCGGTATTGATCGCGAAACTGAAGACATCGGCCAGCACTTCGCCCTTGGGAAAGCGCTTGTCCTTCGGGTCGATGCCCGCGCTCGCGATCACGGAATCGAGCATGTCCTGCTGGTCCTCGCGGTCCATGATCGAGAAGCCCGCCGCAAACCCCGCCTCCTCCGGATGACGGCGCATGAGACGGTTGCCCACGGAGTGAAACGTACCGCCCCACAGGCCGGTGATATCGTTGGGCAAAAGATTGGCCACGCGGTCGAGCATCTCGCGCGCGGCTTTGTTGGTGAAGGTGAGCAGCAGGATGCTCTGCGGGAGCACGCCATTCTCCAGCAGGTAGGCCACGCGATAGGTGAGCGTGCGCGTCTTGCCGCTGCCGGCGCCGGCGATGACGAGCGCCGGTCCGGGCGGTGCGGTTACCGCCGCGAGTTGCTGCGGATTGAGCTCCGCAGCGAAATCGATGCGCGGACCACCCGGCGAAACGGGCCGGGAAAGCGTGTATTGGCGGGCCATGTGGGGCGCATCATTCGCCGTCCGCGCGCATACTGCCAAGCGCTTTTCAGAATTCCGCGCCGGTCGAATGTCAGCGACGGCTACTTTACCGGCGCCGCGTCGAGCTTCCGCAGCTTGATCTCCTTGAACGCGGCTTCCGTGCGAAAAGTCGCCAGTCCCACCGGCGCGGAGAGCTCGATTTCGCCCGGGCGCATGTCGATCTTCTTCCCATCCGTCTCCAGGTTCACGATCTTCTCGTCATCGAGCCACGCCTCGATCTTGTCCGCCGTGACGCGCGCCCGCACTTTGTACCACTTGCCCTTGTCGAACTTGATGAACTTCGTCGTCTCGTTTTCCGAGGCGTCGTCGCCATTGATGCTCGACAGCCCGACCAGCGCCCCGCCCCAGCCGCCGAGGATGATGGTGAAGGACGTCTTGCCGAAAGGCAGCGTGAGGCCGCAAAAGAAATCCGAGCCATCGAGCCGCCGCGCCTCCAGCGCGATCTCGTAATTCATCTTCGGGAAATCGATCGTGGGATTCATCCCCGTGATGTCGCTGCCCACGCCGAGCACCATGGTGCCATTGTCGATCGTGATCGTCCCCTGCCCGCTGAAGTTCGGCGCCTTCCATCCCGTGAGCGTCTTGCCATCGAAGAGCGACTGCCAGGCCGGTTCCGGTTCCGCCGCCATGACACCGGCCTGTAGCGCGAGCAG
>NZ_JBDUCX010000078.1:0-25387 GCF_040003245.1 Chthoniobacter sp. | reverse complement strand
TCTTCATCACGCGCACCGTGCCCAGCGCTTCGTGCGTCACGCTGATGTCGCGGCCGGCCATGAACAGGTTCTCGATGTTCTTGGAATAGAAGCACCGATAAGGCGCGGGATAGCCGTGCTGGCGGTCCACCGCCTTGTCCATCTGCGCTTTCGAGATGAACGGATTCTCGGGGAACTTCTGCGCGTACTGCTCTTTCGGATAATGCAGATCGATGTCCCACGTGGTCGGCACCGTGCCGTCCGGGAAAGCCTTCTTCGTTTCGACATCTTCGCGCGTCATCACCACGTCGCCGATGAGCTGGCGGGATTCGCGCGTGCCGCCGATGTAGGCGACCCATTCGAGCTTGGCGTTGGCGTGCTCGTCCTTGCCGCCTTTGTTCTTCATCGCATTCCACGCGCCGTAGATGGCGCGCAGATTCCAGTCGCGCGTCGCTTCAAGCCCCGCAATAGGATGCACATTGAAGCCGCCTTCCCAAAACCATTCCGCATGTCCGCGGCGGGGATACGGAAAATCCTCCATCTCCAGATCGAGTCCCCAAGTGATCGGTGCGAAAGCCTGCGGCGTATCGGTCGTGTCCCAACGCCACATGTTGCTCATGCCGAGATGCTCGGTCTCGCGCACGGTCAATTCCGCGCCGGACAAGGCGCCCAGCGTGCCGTGGCCGGTGCTGTCGACGAAGAGCTTGCCTTCAAATCGGCGGCGCTGGCTCGTGGTCGTGTCGAGCGCGATCACTGCGGCGATATGCGTCTTGTCCCCCATCTCGGCAGCAATCACATGGTTGTTCAGGAAGAGCGTGATGTGCTTTTCCGCCCGCACCACCGCTTCCTTGCGGTCGTCGCCAAATTCTTCCTTCGTGCCCGGCGAGGCTTTCGCCTTGTCCTGAAACTCTTCCACGATCTCGCCGAGATTCGGGTACAGGCCGCGCCGGATCCCGCCCATCGCCCAGACGCGCACTTCGCTGGAACCATTGCCACCGAGCACCGGACGGTCCTGGATCAGCGCCACCTTCAGTCCCATGCGCGCCGCCGAAATCGCCGAGCCCATCCCGCCATAGCCGCCACCGACGACGACCAAATCATATTTGCCGGCGTCGATGGGCTTCTCCGGGAGACCGAGCGCCTTGCGCCGCCATGGGGCGAGTTTCTCCCCGTCATCCGGCGGAGCGCCCTTTTCCTTGGTGAAATAGATCGCATCGCAACGCCCATCGAAGCCGGCGAGATCATGCAGCGCGAGGGCAGTTTCCGGCTTGGTGATTTCCACGGTGCCGCCATCCTGCCAGGCCCAATCCGCGCCTTTCGTCCCGAAGGTTTCCGCGAGTGCTTTGCCATCCACCGCCACTTGAAACTTCCCGGGAGTGCCGGGCGCTTTCCAGCGCGCCACCCAGTCCTTCGTGCGGACATAGACGTGATACTGGCCCGTGCTCGGAAACGTGACGGTGGTCGTGGCATCCTTCACCGGCTGGCCAAGGCCGTGCGCGAGCAGATACGGCGAGCCCATGATCTCGATGAATTGCGTGTCGAGCGACCAGCCGCCGGGGTTCTTGAAACTTTCGGCTTCGACGAGCAGGGCGTCAGCCGCCAGTGCGCTGGAGGCGGCGAGGGTGAGGCAGGCCAGGAGGAACGATCTCATAGAGGGGGATGGAGTGAACTTGGAAACAGGCGGGTGCAGACAAATAGCCCGTCGCCTTCGCCGCTTCCATTCGCAATCCACGTTACTGTAACTTTTCCATCATGACCAGCCCACGTGCACACACCCTCGAAGAGGTGGCCAAGGCGTGTCGCGTCTCCAAGATGACGGTCTCGCGCGCCTTGCGTAATCAGCGCGGTGTCTCCCCGCAACTCGCCGAGCGGATCCGCACGACGGCGGAGAAACTCGGCTACCGGACCAATCCCGCGCTCGGCTCGGTGATGAAGGCGCTGCGCCAGCGACGCGCCTCCGACTACCGCGAAAACCTCGCCTTCGTCTGGACGCATCCGAGCGGAAAACCTCTCCCGCTGATTGTGCCCTGGCGCGACCACGCTCGCGCCCGCGCCGAGCATCTCGGCTACCGGCTCGACGAATTCCATCTGCGCGCCGGCGGCATGACGGCGGCCCGCCTCCGCACCGTCCTCCAGACCCGCGGCATTCGCGGCATCCTATTCGCCCCGGATACCGAACCTCCCCTGCCCCGCCTCTCTTTCGATGTCGCCGGTTTCGCCGCCGTGCTGCTCGGCAGCTCGCTGCAAAATCGCGGCCTGGCCCGCGTGCAATTCGACCACTTCCAACTCATCCATCTTGCGCTGCGCCACATCCGCAAGGCGGGCTATCGCCGACCGGCACTACTCCTCTCGCCATCCATCGACGGCCGCACCCAGGGTCGACTCCGCGCCGGTTATCTCGTCCACAGCCCGGCGCCGAGCCGCGAACGCTCCCGGCTGATCTTTCTCGGCGACATCGATGATCGGGCGGCCACCTCCACCTGGCTGAAGAGTCGCAGCGCGGACGTCGCCATCTATCTGCAAGGCGATCAGCGGCGGTTGCTGGAATCCGCCGGGCTGCGCGTCCCGCAAAAGATCGCTTTCGTCTCGCTGGCTCGGGAGCCAGAGATGATCGACGTGGCCGGCGTCGTCCAGAGCGCCGAAGCCCTGGGCAGCGCCGCTGTCGACTTCGTCGCCGCCCAATTGCAACGCCACGAATTTGGCCGCCAGCCGTTCCCGCAAAAGGTCATGCTCGAAGGCGCCTGGTTGCCGGGCCTCACCCTGCCCCGGCGCCGCGCTACTTCTCGACCGGCTTCCCGGCCTTCTCCCAAGCCTTGAAACCTTCATTGAGATGATAGACCGACGGCAACTGCTCCTTCTCGATCACCTTGCAAGCCTGCGCGCTCCGGCCGCCCGCCGCGCAATGCACGACGTAGGTCTTGCTCTTGTCGAGCGTAGCGATCTGCTTCGCAAAATCGTCGCCAAAGAAATCGAGGTTCTTCGCGCCGGGAATGTGCCCGGTCTTGAATTCATCCGGCGTCCGCACATCGAGCACGACGACCTTCGGATCGGACTTGAGCAGTTTGTCGGCATCGTCGACGGAGATGTTCTTCGGCGCGGAAACGGCAGCCGTGGCGGCCGCCGGGACCGGATCGGCGGCGAGCAGCGGAGCCGTCAGCGCGACGACGAGAGAGAGGAGAGCGATGGGGCGAATCATGAGGGGACTGTGGAGCGGGATGCCGTGACACGCAATAGGCGAAGGGTTCAATCCATGACTTCCCGCCGGGTCGCGAGGGCACTCGCGAGATCCATCTGTTTTTGCTCGAGCAAGCCCTTGGTCGCCGCCCGCACGGCCTCGAGCAAGTCACTCGCCTCTTGAAGACGCGCCACGGAAACATAGTTCGCACCGGCTTCAAGGAGCACCGCAACCTGCCCCAGCACTTCCGCCGTGGCGATGATCTTTGCGGTGGGATTGAGGCTGCGCAACAAACGCACGAGGCGTTCGTTGGAGGTGCCCTTGAGCAGCGAATCGGGAATGGTGCAAACCAGCACCTCGGCTTTCTCCACGCCGGCATGCATCAGCGTGTCGCGCTGGCTGATGTCGCCATAGACGATGCGCACTTTCCGCGCGATGAGACCGGCCCTCGCCACCGGACTGAAATCGACGACCGCCACCTCCTTCATGAGATCCGGTGCATGGCACTGCATGTCCTCGAGCAGCGAACTCGCCGTGCGAAAGAAGCCGAGGAACATGATCTTCGAGCTGCCGTGGCCCTCCCCGCCCTCGGCATGGATGTCATCGCCGCAGCTATCCAGGTCGCGCAATCCTACGCGCTTGAGGACGGGGACAAGGCCGCGCGCCAGGCCATCGGACTTGGCCATGCCGAAGGTCGAGAGCGCCGCGAGCAACGTGAAAGCCAGCGAGGCCATCCCGGTGGTCGCGGGGTGCCCGAGATGGCCGGCCTGCAGGCCGAGCGCCAGCACCACGAGCGAAAACTCGCTCACCTGGCTGAGGTTGATCGCCGGGATGAGACTCATGCGCAGCCCCTGCCGCATGAAATAGAGCGGGGTGAAGACGGTGATCCAGCGCGTGAGGACCACGAAGGCCGCAAACACCAGCGCCCAACCGACCAGCGAGACCGTGGGCACCGGGATCTGCATACCGAGACCGACGAAGAACAGCGTGATGAAGAAGTCGCGCAGGCTCGTGACCTTGGCCGTGACATCGAGGGCATAGGGAAAGGTCGAGAGCGCCACGCCGGCCACCAGCGCGCCCATTTCCCGCGAGAGATGCAGCCGTTCGCCGAGTTCCCCCACGAGAAAGCACCACGCGAGCGCGCCGACCTGCATCAATTCCGGCGAGCGCGCGACGCGCCGGAAGATCGCCGGCAGCACGTAGCGGCTGATGGCCAGCGTCGCGGCGATCAGCACCACCACCCGGACGAGCGAGAGGAGCAGGATGCCCGGCGCGAGATGCTCGAGATTGGGCTGCACGGCGAGAAAGAGGATCGCTGCCAAGTCTTGCAACACGAGCACGCCCAGCGTCACGCGACCGGTCTGCGTATCGAGCTCCTGCTTGTCGTAGAGCACTTTCACGATGATGACCGTGCTGCTCAACGCGCCGGCGATGGCGAGGTAGAGCGCGTCCCATTGCCCTCCACCCAGCCCAAAGCCGAGGCAGCGGAAGAAGACCACGCCGAGGATCACGCCGGAGAGAATCTGCACCAGCGCGGTGAGGGTGATGGAGCGGCCCGCGCTGAGGATCTTCTTCAAGTCGATCTCCAGGCCGATCATGAAGAGCAGCAGGATGAGCCCGAGTTCCGCGATCGCCGAGATGCTCTCGGCCGATTCGATGAACTTGAAGCCGGCCGGCCCGAGAGCGAAGCCGCCCGCCAGATAGGCGAGCAGGATCGGCTGACGAAGGAATTGCGCGACGAGCCCGAGCAGCCACGCCGCCGCAATGCACATGGTGATATCGCGAATTAGCTCGTGCATGGGGCAGTGGTTCCGGCTTCTGCGGGCAATGGCGGCAGACCGAGCATTTGTGCCAGGTCGAGCCACGTTCCTGTATTGGGCCGGCGCGGAGCGTCCGCAGTAACGAGCCACGTGCGCCAGCCAAATCGCCGCGCGGGCTGCAAATCGCCGGCTTCATCGCTGCCGACCATCAGCACTTCATCGGCCCCGATGCGGCGCGCCCGGAGCCGCGTGGCCACATGTTGGAAGGCGTGCAGGTTGGGTTTGCCGAAGCCGTGCGAATAGGACCAGAAGCACAGCGGCGGAGTGAAGATTTCCAACTCGCGCGCCGGCCCATCGGCCGCGAAGACGCCGTGCGCTGCCGCCACGGGAATGAACGACTCCACCGGCGCATAGGGCGCGTGGAGGGCCAGCGCGAGCTCCACCGGAGTATGCGGCTGGCCATTGGAAATGAGACCGAGCAGGACGCCGCGGGACTCCAGCGTACGCAACGTGGAGCCGGCGGCGGCCAGGAGTTGCACGGAGCGGCGAAGCTGGGCGTGCGTGTAGAGGAAATCCGCCGCGGATTGCGCGGAGAGATCGCGCAACTCGGGCAGCAGCAGTTCGGCGACGGCGGGCCAGTAGGGCGCGGGGTTTTCGACGCCACGGACGCTGAGGATATTCGCTTCGGTTTGGAAGGCGAGATCGGCCGCGCGGTTGAATTCGGCCAGCGTGGTGCGCGGCGGGCGGCGCAGCTTTTCGCGCCAGAGCCGCGTCCACGCATCCTCGGCGTCCGCCGGAGCGGGACCGCACTCGAGGAGCGTGCCATAGATCGTACAGATCACTGCTTTGACGGGAAGATCCGGCACAGCATGCGTGTTCATAGGTAAATAGTAAGGTGATGTGCAGCCCGGCACGCTGCTGACACGGAAAGCCGGGGCGGCCGGAAAGACCGTCGGCGCGCATCGCACTCCACGAGGCGCGGCTTGCTCCGCCGGACCGAAGTCCGGCACGCGTGAATCCGCTATTCCAGCGGCGGCGCACGTCCGCGCAACGCCCGCAAATCCGCCAGCCGCATTTGCGGGGATCCTTCCCCGTCGGGCCGTCGCGAGGAGATCGCGGATCCATATTCAAAAGCATGTCCCGTCAGGCACTCGACACACCCGCTCCATGACGATGCGGCCTTGCGCGCGCCAGTCTTGATCTCGAGCGCGGGGGCCGACATGACGAACTGCGCCTCCCGGTGCAATTGCAGATTCTTGCCCCCTACGCCCGGGTCCGGTGTCTGATCCGCGCATCCCACCGCGGTCAGCGCGACCATGAGCAAAATGCTCAGGCAGATATGGAGTTGGTCGCGATGGAAAGAAGGCACGGCGTAGGCGAAAAACTGCGCGAAGCTAAGCACGGACGGCGGCCACGTCCAGCGCGCTCACTACAGCGTACCTAGGCGATGATCTTGTGCACGACTTCACCCGCCACGTCGGTGAGGCGGAAATTGCGACCGGTGTGCCGATAGGTGAGCTTCTCGTGATCGAGGCCGAGCAGCGCGAGGATCGTGGCGTGGAGATCGTTCACGCTCACTTTGTCCACGCTCGCTTTGTGGCCGACTTCGTCCGTCTCGCCATAGTGCGTGCCGCCTTTCACGCCGCCACCGGCGAACCAGGTGGTGAACGCGTTCGGATTGTGATCGCGACCCGGTGCGGCGCCTTTTTGCGCGAGCGGGAGGCGGCCGAATTCGCCACAGCAAACGACGAGGGTGGAGTCGAGCAGGCCGCGTTGCTTGAGGTCGGTGAGCAGCGCGGCGATGGGTTGATCGGTCTCGCCAGCAAATTGCCGGTGGTTGCCCGCGATGTCCTTGTGGCCGTCCCATGAGCGTTCGTTTTCCATGCCGCCGCTGTAGATCTGCACCATGCGCACGCCGCGCTCCACGAGGCGCCGCGCCATGAGGCACTGCTTGGCCACATGGCCGCAGCGCTTTTCATCCACGCCGTACATGGCCTTGGTCGCTTCCGACTCGCTGGCAAAGTCCAGCGCCTCGGGCGCGGCCATCTGCATGCGATAGGCCAGTTCGTAACTCCCGATGCGCGCGGCGAGCTCCGAGTCCTTTTGCTCCTTCTCCAGGTTCATCACGTCCAGCTTGTGCAGGAGATCGAGTTGCGCGCGCTGCTGCGCGTCCGTCATGTCGGCATCGCGCGCGAGGTTGTTGATCGGCTGGCCTTGGGCATTCAGCGCGGTGCCTTGATAGACGCCGGGCAAAAAGCCCGCGCCCCAATTGCTCGCGTGGCCCTTGGGCAGGCCGCGCCCGAGCGTGTCGTACATGACCACGAAGGCGGGCAGGTTTTGATTCTCGGTGCCGAGCCCGTAGGTGACCCACGCACCGGCGCACGGATAGCCCATGCGCGACATGCCGGTATTGATCTGGAAGAGGCCGGGCGAATGATTGTTCGTCGACGTGAAGCAGGAATGGATGAACGCCATGTCGTCCACGTGATTCGAGATATTCGGGAAGATCTCAGAGGCCCAGGTGCCGCTGTTGCCGTACTGCTTGAAGGCGAACGGCGACTTCATCAGGCCGCCGACTTCGTTGACAAAGAAGCCGGTGTTCTTGTCGAAGCCGGGCAGATCCTTGCCGTCGTACTTCTCCAGCGCGGGCTTGTAATCCCACGTGTCGACCTGGCTCTGGCCGCCATTCATGAAGAGCCAGATCACCGACTTGGCCTTCACCGGAAAATGCGACTTCTTCGGCGCGAGCGGATTGACCGCCTCGCCCGCCGAGGCCCCATGCGCGCTGGATCCCAGCAGACCCGACTCCCCGAGGAGCGTGGCCAGCCCGACCATCCCGGCGCCGGCGCCGGTGCGCTGGAGAAAGTCGCGGCGCGAGCAGAAACCGGAGTGCGGACTGGCGAAGAGATGGGGAAGTTTCATGGCGTGGAGAGGGCCTCAGTTGACGTAGAGAAATTCGTTGAGTCCGAAGAGCGTCTGGCAGAAATCGGCGAAGGCTTTTTGCGAACCAGAACCGTTGTCGTCACCGTAGGTGTCGCCCTGCATCTTCAAAAACGCGTAGGCGATTTGTATTTCGGCGGCGGTGGGGTTTCGCCCCAGCGCTTGCTCGTAGGCCTGATTCACGGCGGCCAACTGGAGCTTCGGATCCAGTTTCTTCACCCACGCCTTGGCCGCCTCGCGGACCAGCGTGTTGTTCATCAGCAACAGCGACTGCGGCGCGACGGTGGTGCTCGATCGCTGGCCCATGCTTTGCAGCGTGTCGGGACCGTCGAAGGCAATCATCATCGGCGGGAGCTGGCTGCGCTTGATTTGGAAATAGATCGCGCGACGCTTCATCGCCGGGTCGAGCGTGCCGGGACCGAACATCGTGGGATCGATCAGGCCGCTCACGGCGAGGATCGCATCGCGGATGACTTCGCCCTCGAGCCGCTGGCGCGCGCGATGCGCAAAGAGCGTGTTGTTCGGGTCCGCCGCGATCTGCTCGGCACTCGCGTGCGCACTCTCCTGGTAGACCTTGCTCAGCATGATCGCCTTGTGCAGCGACTTCAGCCGCCAGCCGCCGCGGATGAGTTCGCCGGCCAGGTAGTCGAGCAATTCGGGATGCGTGGGCTTGTCGCCTTGTGCACCGAAATCGCTGGGCGTGGAGACGATGCCGCGCCCAAAATGATGCTGCCATACGCGGTTCGCCATGACGCGCGCAGCGAGTTGCCCCGCGCCGCCATCGGTATCGGTGATCCAGCGGGCGAGAGCGGCGCGCTTCATCGGCGTGCGCGCGTCCGCCGCCGGCGGCGTGACCCAGCGCGACTCGTCGGCGCGGGTCACCACTTGCAAAAATCCCGGGACAGCTTCGTCCTGCTTTTGGTTCAAGTCGCCACGTTTGAGCAGATAAGTCTTCTCGTAAAAATCGGGCCCCTGCGTGTGCAGGCGCACGGCGGGCAAGCCCTCGCTGCAGACCAGCGCCTTGGTATACTGCGCGCGCGGCTGAGCGCGTTCGTCGGCCCGGACGGCCTCGGCGAGTTTCTGCCATTCGGGATCGGTCGTGTAGTAGAGCCGCTTGAGGGCCGCCACCTGCTCGGGCTTTGGCGCGGGTGGGGTCGGATAAGTGTCACCAGACGGCGAGCGCAGCGGCACTTCACGGGCGAGCGCGTAACTCTTGAAGGGAAACGGCGCCTCTTCTGCGGGCGCATCCGCCTGCGAGCTGAAGCTCAGGCGGAAGCGTCCGAGATTTTCGCGGCCCTTGCCGGTGACAAACTTCATCGAGACCGTGAGTTCGACACCACCTTCGGTTTCCAACGGCTCGGCCAGCGCGAAAACCTTACGGGCCTCCCCGTTGCCCTTCGCCAATTTCCAGGCGGGCTTGTCGCCGGCAAACTTGAGCGTCTTCGTCCGGCCATCCGCGAGCTTTGCGGTCGCGGTGAGATCGCTGAGGCCAAAACCACCGTTCTCCGACCAGCCGGGTCCATAGCCGGGCAGCGACTTATCGAGCAGCGCTTCGAGCCGCAGGGCGGAGAGCTTCGTGCCGCTGATCTTCGTGGTGAACGCGTAGGTGTCCGGCGTGCCCGCGGTGACACCGATGAGATAGGAGCCATCGGGCAGGGTCTTCTGCGCGGAGAGAACGTAATAGGTACCGGTGATCCCGAGCTTGTCTGCGGCCAGGGTGAGCCAGGCCGGTTGCGGCAGCGTCGATGTGCCGGCACGCCACGCGTCGAAACGCGCGGGCGCCTTGTCCTTCTCCCACTGCGCAAGCGCGGCAGTGAGCGGGGCGTGGTCCTTTTCCCACGCAGCATGGCGAGCGCGCGATTCCGTGGCGTTGACCTCGATGTCGTAGTCGCTGCGCACCGTGGTGGTGAAGGTGGAGATGAGCCGGTAGTAGTCCGCCGTGGGGATCGGGTCGAACTTGTGATCATGGCAGCGCGCGCAACCGACGCTCAGGCCGAGGAAGGCGTTGCCGGTGGTCGCGGCCATGTCGTCGAGCTCGTCGTAACGCTCCTTCTCCGCCTGGTTGAGCGTGATCTGCGTGGCATGCGTGCCGGCGGCGAGGAAACCGGTCGCTTTCCACGCCTCGGGATTTTCGGGCGCAAGTTCGTCGCCCGCGAGCTGCCAGCGCACGAATTCATCGTAGGGCTGGTCGGCATTGAGCGCGCGGATGACGTAGTCGCGATATTGATACGCATTGGGCCGGTCGTAATCCTGTTCGTAGCCGTGGCTCTCGGCGTAGCGCGCGAGATCGAGCCAGTGCCGCCCCCAGCGTTCACCATAGTGCGGGCTGGCCAGCAGTTCATCGACGACCTTCTCGAAGGCATTCGGCTCGGTATCGCTCTCGAATCGCGCCACCTGCTCCGGTGTGGGCGGCAGGCCGATGAGGTCGAAATACGCGCGGCGGATGAGCACGACCTTGTCCGCGGGCGGCGACGGCCAGATGCCCTTCTCCTCGCATTTCGCGAGGATGAAGCGGTCAATCGGCGTGCGGCACCACGCTTCGTTCTTCACTACCGGCGGCTCCGGCTTGGCGAGCGGTTGAAAGGACCAGAATTTGCGGTCGTCATCCGTGACCTTCGACCGGTCGCGCGTGGATTTGCCGGCGATGAGCGGCTTCGCGTAGGGTGCGCCGAGGTCCACCCATTGCACGATCTTCGCGATCACTTCGTCGGGCAGCTTGTCCGCCTTCTTCGGCATCTGGAGGTCCCTGTCCTCGTGCCGGATCGACTGTACAAGCAGGCTGTCAGCAGACTTACCCGGCACGAAAGCGGGCCCGGTATCGCCGCCTTTGAGCGCCAGTTCGCGAGTGGTGAGATCGAGCGCGCCCTTGCTCCCCTTCTCGCCGCCGTGGCATTTCACGCAATGCTCGTTGAGCAGCGCGGCGACGTCACTATTGAAAAGCGCGGTGCCCTTCTCCATGTCTGCGGCGTGGTTCGCCGTCGCTGCATCCTGCGCTGCCCAGGCGGAAGCGCTGAGCACAGTGGTGGCGAGGAGAGTCAGGCGGAAGTTCATGGGGTATTCGCGGGAGACGAGCCGGAGGGTGGCGCAACCTTAGTGAAAAGGCCATGCCGGATTCTGCTTTCGTTGTATCTTATCCTGCGCTAATGACGGTGAGTTTTGCTCTGATTAGCTGTATCCGATATTGCACAGCGGCTTTGTTCCGATTGTCCCCTAGCCCCACCTCCCCATGCCTCGCAAACGCAGCAAAGGCGGCTACCAATCCCCCTTCACCCGCCACGGCGTGCGGCTCGGCGACGCGCCACGGCTCGGGTTCACCACCTTCACCATTCATGAATGCGGCTACCTCCCGCAGGGCTCGGATTGGAATCACCCCGGCGTGCTCAGCCCCTTCTGGCGCCTCTATCATAATGGCGCGCCCGGCTGCCACGTGCGGTTCGGCAGCGAGACATTCCCGCTGGCTCCCGACAGCCTGCTGCTCATTCCCGATGCCACGCCTTTCGATTGCGTGTGCGAAACGCGCGCGCCGCACTTGTGGCTGCACTTCAGCCCGCTGCAAACGACCAGCGCCTTTCCCCGGCGCCCGCTGGTGCTGCCACTGACTTCCCTGCTCCGCACGCTGACCGAAAGCCTCATCGCCGCGCGCACGGCGGCCGATTCCCCGCTCACCCGTCAGCATCTCTATCATCACGGCGCAGCGCTCTTGCATAGCACCTTCGCGGCGCTCGATGTCCCCATCGCGCCCGATGCACCCGAGCGGCTCGACCAGATCCTGCGCTTCCTGCACAGCCAGCTCGCGGGCGATCTCTCCAATGCCGTCCTCGCCCGGCGCGCTATCATGGGCGAGAGCGTGTTCATCCGCTGGTTCAAGGAGCACACCGACACCACCCCGGCGATCTACGTGCAGCAAGCCCGCTGCCGCCACGCCGCCCAACTCCTCGCCCTCACCGACCGCACCATCGAGCAAATCGCCGCCGACTGCGGCTTCCCCAATCGCTACTACTTCACCCGCGTCTTCCGCCGCCACCTCGGCGCAGGCCCGGCGGAATATCGCCAGCGACAGGTGCGGGCGGGGTAGAGGCACTTGGAAGTTCACAACTCCCGGTCCATCGCCTAGACAATCCTCCTCGTTCCATTTCCCCAAACCGTCATGCATCCGCTGGCCCGTCTCCTGACAACTCTCTCCATACTCACGTTGCTGGTCATGTCGAGTTTGGGCGAGGAGATTTCGAAGTTGGATGCCGCTACAAATTCCTACTACGACACGATCAAAAGCGCCCAGACGGCGTTCCGGAAAACGCTGGGCGAGTCTCTTGCCGAGGGAACGAAGATGGAAATCTACCTGCTCGACTTTGACCTCAAGCGTTACACGGGAACCAGTGCAACAAACTGGAAATCCAACCTTCCCAAGGATCAGTTTCCCATTGGTCCCTATAAAAAAGTGACGCGGATATTGAAGACAAAGACGTTGGATGCGGAGGAAATGAAGAAACTGTTGCCTTCGCTCCAGGCAACCGTGGGAGTGGAGAAAAACAGCTATGGCGCTATGTGCCATTTCCCAATTCACGGCCTCCGCGTGTGGATGGGCTACCGCCTGATTTTGGAGACGAGTTTCTGCTGGATGTGCGGTAACTTCTCATTGGAATACCCCGATTTCAGCGACAGTTGGGTTGGCCTTGAGGGCACAAAGCTCAAGGAAATCATGAACGAACTGATGCCGATTCCGAAAGCGGAAACCGAACGGTTCAAGAAGAGCATGCCAAATCAAGATCTGCTCGGAAAATGATCATGTCTCGAAAAGACACTATCTCGCCAGGGGCCGTCGGAATAGTTAGCGAGTTTCCGAGGGGATCGAGCGGGACGACGTGTCGCCGCCCGTAGACATCGATTTTTAAAAAAGGGAATCGTCAATTTCGCCCGGGGAAATTACGTTGCGAGTCCCATGGTCGAACTGGAACACCTCGCGACGTACGTGCCCCGCCGGATCTTGCGCAGCTTTGCGGCGTCTGGCGCGGGCGGGCTGGTCCCGCATGTCGATCGCTTTCCCGCCGCCATTCTTTTTGCGGATATCTCGGGTTTCACCGACCTCTCCGAACGCCTCGGGAGCAAGGGTGCGGCGGGCACGGAGGAGCTGAGCACGATCATCAATGCCTGCTTCGGCTCGATGCTCGGGCCGGTGAGCCGCAGCGGTGGCGATGTGCTGATGATGGCGGGCGATGCGCTGGTCGTGGCGTGGGAGGCGTTGCCGGATGGCAGCCTGCACGAACCATTGCTCAAGGCCGTGCAGTGTGCGCGGGAGATCCAGCAGAACTCGACAAAAACCGAGGGCGTGACCTTGAGCGTGCGCGTCGGTATTGGCGCGGGGCTGGTGGAAGTCTTTTTTGTCGGCGGCATCGAAGGGCGCTGGGAGATGATGCCGGTGGGCGAGCCCTTCCGGCAGATGGGCGTGGCGCAAGGCCAGGCGACGCCGGGCGATGTGGTAGTCTCACCCGAAGCGTGGGAGATCATTGCCCAAGCCGCGCAAGGCGAGACGGTCGGTGAAGGCTGTGTGCGGATTGCCTCGGCGGAGGCGCCGCGGCGGACGCCGGGCGAAGAACCGCGCGACCTGGCCGGCGTACCGCGCGAGTTGGTGGAAGCGTTTCTTCCCAAGCCTGTCCGCTTTCTCCTGCACGATGCGGGCGAACACTGGCTGGCAGATACCCGTCCGGTGACGAGCCTCTTCGTGCATCTGCGCGCCTCCGATGCCGGGGCGACGCTGGAGCACATGCAGGAAATCGTTGCGGGCGTTATGAAGGCGTCCAGCCGATTCGAAGGAACGATCAGCGGCACGAACGTGGACGAGAAGGGCATGAAGTTCATGATCTCCTTCGGCCTGCCGCCAGCGAGCCACGAGGACGATCCTTTCCGCGCGACCCAGGCGGCGGCGGCGATCCGCAGCGCCTTGCAGGCGACCGATCCCGAGGCCGGTTACGGCATCGCGACCGGACGGGTCTTTTGCGGAGTAGTGGGTGACGGTTCGCGGCGCGAATACGCGGTGATCGGGCGCACGGTGAATCTCGCGGCGCGGCTGGCGCAGCAATCGCACGGGCAGATCCTGTGCGACGAGGCCACTTTCCAGGCGGCGGCGGGACGCGTGCAGTTTGCCGCCGAGGCGCCGCTGCGGTTGAAAGGCATTCCGAAACCGATTCCCGTGTTCATCCCTACGGGCGTGGTCACGCAAACGTCGGGCGCGGCGAAGATGATCGGGCACGAGGAGGAATTCGCGCGCACCGTGCGGGCGATCACAGACTTGAAGACGGGGCAGAGTTTTGTCGGCATTCTGGAGGGCGAGGCCGGCATTGGAAAATCGACGCTGCTGCTGCAATGGTCGAAGAAGGCCGCCGGCGAAGGCTTGCGGCTATTGCGCGGCGCGGCGGAATCGGTCCACGCCACGACGCCGTATTTCGTCTGGCAGGGCATCGTGAACTGCCTCCTCGGGCTCTCCGAGACCAGCAGCCTGGACGACCGGCGCGAGCAATTCTTCCAGGCGAGCCGCGGGCGCTCGTGGGAGCGGCTCGCGCCTTTGCTCAATGACATTCTCGACCTCGGCATCCCCGACAATCCGATCACCGAGCAGATCGCGGGAAAAATCCGCGCGGACAACACGCGTGAACTCGTCGCGAGCCTCGTGGCGGAAGCGGTGGCGGAACAACCGCTGGCCATCATCCTCGAAGACGGACACTGGATGGATTCCGCCTCGCTCGCCGTGGCCGCAGTCGTCGCCCAACGCGTCCAGCCGCTGATCCTGCTGCTCTCCACGCGCATTCTCACCGGCGAGCACGAGCACGCGCTCGATCCCCTGCTCCATTTGCCGGGAGCGGAGCGGTTGCGCCTGGAGCCATTGCGCAGCGATGATTGCATCGCGCTCGCGGCCCAACGGCTGTGCGTGCGCAAGCTGGCGAAACCGATCGCGGACCTCATCGCGGCCAAGTCGCAGGGCAACCCGTTCTTCAGCGTCGAGATCGCGTTTGCCTTGCGCGAGCACGGCTTCGTGATGATCGAGGGCGACGAGTGCAAGCCGGTCGCCGGGCTGGATTTCTCGACCGTCAAATTTCCCGACAACGTGCAGGGCATCATCATGCGCCGCGTGGATGGCCTCGCGCCGGAAGTGCAGCTCACCGCGAAAGTGGCGAGCGTGGTGGGTAGCGCCTTTTCCGCTTCGCTGTTGCGCGACGCGTTCCCCGTCGAGACGGGCGAGCCGCAGGTCGAAACGAACCTCAACGTACTGCGCGATGAACGACTGGTACTGCGGCAGGATCAGCCGGAATACACTTTCGCGCACGCCATCGTGGAGGAAGCGATCTACGACCGCCTGCTCGTGGCACAGCGCAAGACTTTGCACGAGCGCGTGGCCACGGCGCTGGAAAAGAAAGAGGCGACCGGACTCGAAGCGGTCGCGCCGCTGCTGGGCCACCATTGGCTGCAGGCGGGCGATGAGAAAAAGGCGGGGCATTACTTCGGCCTCGCGGGTCAGCGCGCAGTGCACAATGGCGCCTATCAGGAAGGGCTGAATTTTCTCACCCGTGCCCTCGAACTCACGCCGGACGATGCGGTGCGCGATGCCTATTGGGAAGTGATGCGCGCGGAGGCGTTCTTCGGCCTCGGGCGCATCGAGGATAGCTGGAAGGCCTTCCGCGAAGTGGCCCGCCTGCTCGGGCAACCGGCGCCGGACAATCCGCAGACCAAGGATCTGCTCCACCAGGTAGGCCAGCGCATCCTGAGCCGCATCACGGGCAAACGGCAGTGCCCGGAATCCGAAGTGACCCGCGTGCGGCTGCTCGCCGGCAGTTACGAGATGCTCTGCCTGCTCGACCTTTTCTCGAACCGCATGACGTCGAGCCTGAGCGCCGCGCTCGAGTGCTTGAAGCAAGCCGAGCGCCTCGGTGATTCACCGGAATACGCCCGTGCGCTGGCCACGATGGCGCTGGCCTCCAGCCTCGTGCCGTCGCGCTTTTTCGCGGAACGCTACGCCAGTGCCGCGCTCAAGGTCGCCTCGCGCCTCGGCCACGAAAGTACCACCGCGCGGGTGCGTGAATTCCTCGGCATGTATTACATGGGCGAAGGCCGCTGGGAGAAAACGGCCGAGAATTTTCAGAAAGCGATCGCGGGCTTCCAGCTCGTGGGCGATCGGCGGCGAGAGATCGAATGCACGTGCCTGCTTTCCACGTGGACTCATTACCGCGGCGATTTCGCCAACCGGGTTCCTCTCGGCCAGCGCGTCTACGATCTCGGCTGCGCCACGGGCGACCTCCAGGCGCAAGCGTGGGGCATGCTCGATCAGATCGAGAGCCTCCTCAATCTCGGCGATTTCGAGCGCGTGCGCTCGCTCGGCAATGACTTGAAACAACACCTCGGCCAGAACATCTACGGCGCGGATGAGATCATGGCCTATGGCCTTCTCGCCGCGCTGGAGATGCGCATCGGGCGTTTCGTCGAGGCGCTGCCCTTTGCGGAAAAGGCGCTCGCGGTGATGAGCAAGGTGACACCGACGATCGTCTACAACCTCGAGTCCTACGCCGCCGTGGCGGAGATCTATCTCAAGGGCTGGCGGCTCTCGCCGGAGGGCGATCCGGCACGCGCCGATTTCATGGCGAAAGCGAAGGAGGCCTGTTCCTGCACGCGGCGCTTCGCGAAGATCTTCCGCATCGGCCACACCCGCGGGCTGCTGCTAACCGGCGTGGAGCACGAACTCGCAGGCGACATGACGCAGGCCGTGCGCCTTTCGCGCGAAGGGCTCGCCGCGGCCATTCAGCTCGAGATGCCCTACGAGGAAGCGCTCGCCCATCGCCAACTCGCCCGCTTGCTCCCGGATGGGGATCGCAGCCGCGACAGCGAACTGGCCCGCGCGCGCGAGCTCTTCGGCAAGATGGCGGCGAAATACGATCTGAGCGCGATCGACGCCGCCTAAGCGGTCATATCCGACATTTTCTCACCATGATTCATCCGACCAACTGGACACTCGAACAATCGAAAGCCACCCTCGGCGCCTTGCGCTCTATCGCCACGCTGCACGGCACCGCGCAGATGTCGGCGGAGGAGGCGCAACTACTCGAAGGCGTGCGGATCAATATCCTGCACCACCCCGAAATCACCGACGCCGAGCAGAATATTCATATCAAGCCCGCTGAACTCGCGGCCACGATCCTCGACGACGAGCACAAGGAACGCGCCGCGCAATTGATCGCGCTCATGCCCTACGCCACGCGGCCTTACGCGGACAACAAAACGTATATCTCCGAAAAATTCATCGAGGCCCTCGGCGAGAACATGCACCGCATGGAGGACTTTCTCGGGGCGCGGCAGAAGCACAGCCAGAACATGGAGTATTGCGCCCTGCGCAAGATGGGGCGCGACATCTTCCCCAGCCTCGATCCCGACGGCCAGTACAAGGAACTCATGAAGCTGCTCAAGGATTCCGAGGGCGATCCCGAGGAAAAGGCCCGCTACGAATCGCTCCAAGGCTATCCGGACGGCTCCTTGGGCAAGGCGTTCTGGAGCTTCTACGCGCAGTTCGACTGGCCGCTGCCGGGCGATCCGCTGTGGATCTCCGAGGACATGACCGTGCGGCACGACCTCATCCACGTACTCTGCGCCTACGATATTTCAATCAACGGCGAGTATTGTGTCTCCGGCTTTTCCTCCGGCAATTCGGAGCGCTTCAACTGGATGATCGCCATGCTCGGCTTCACGCCGCCTTATGTCTCGACCGGCGCGCCATTCAATCCCGCCGATTTCACCACCGCCTACATGCGTGGAGTCAATGCCAGCCATAGCTTCGTGGACAACTGGGACTTCTGGCCGGTGCTCGAGCATCAAGTCGGAGACTTGCGCACCGAGTATCAGATCTGAGGAAGGCGGCGGAGTCCGTCGATTAGGGGCGCTTCCCCTTTCGTTTGACCCAGCCACCTGCAGCCCTTCCCGTCGCACGGCGCACCGCCGCCGGATTCAGGGGCCCGGTTTCGCCATGGAAATGCGCCATCCCCCAGCGCGCCGTTTCTCGCAAGACTTGCTTCAAGGTCTGGCCTTTATCCGTGAGTTCATAGGCCACTCGGCGTTTGTCATGCTCCGCCGGAACCCGGCGCGCCAGTTTCAGTTCCGTCAGCCACGCGAGACGGGCACTGAGAATATTCGTGGCGATGCCCTCGGGTGAGGCAAGGAATTCATCGAAGTAGCGTTTGCCGAAAAGGAGGTCGCGCACCACCAGCAAGGTCCAGCGATCGCCGATGATGTCGAGGGTGCAGGCAATCGGACAGGGAGAGCGCCACTGGGACTTGGGAATCATCCGGCAATATTACTTGCACAACGCAACCGTTTCCACCAAATAAAGTTCACTTGCATCTTGCAAGTATAAACCCATGAAAACCACCTGTCATCCCATCGCACCACCACCTCTCGCCCCGCCCGGCGCCGGACTCCCGCCGCTGGAAGCATGGCTCGTTCGCCTCTTCGGCCGCCCCTTGCTCCGCCGGCGCTATACCCGCCAGGCGGCGCTCGCGGACGTCGAGCGAACGGCGGAGCGGCTGCTGGACAAGACCGCCTCGCTGTCGCCGGATCAACTGGCCACGCCGAAATTGATTCCCCGATTGCGCGGCCTGGAGGACAGCTCGCGCTTCTGGTCGCCATCGATGGTGCTGGAGCATCTCTGCATCACCGGTCGCGGAACGGTCCGGATGGCCATTTTGTTGTCCAACGGCCAGTGTCCCGAGCGAACCGTGAGCACCGCGACCGTCAAGCCGCAGGGACGCGATCCCGGGGAGGTCCGAGAGGAGTTTGCCACCATGCATCGGCACCTGCGCCGCGAACTCGAGGCCTCCGCAGGCCCGGATTGGAACGGGCTCACTCACGACCATCCCTGGTTCGGCCCGCTGACTGCGAGCGACTGGCTGCGGATGATGGCCATGCATATGCAATTGCACGAAAAGCAACTCGATCTGGTGTTGAAGGCCTAGCGCGGTGATCATGGGTGGAGGGCACGCCTGCACGCGTCCGGGGGAGGAATCTGCGCCCACGGCCCCTGTTTTGAGGCGCGCAGAGTTAATTTTCCGCAATGGAGCCAATGGAACCAATGGGGCCATGCACTTTTTTGGCCAAGTCATGCCACACTTCTCCGCATGAACTCCGACGATCCCACTACCTTCGCCACGGCAAAAGCGCCCACTCCTGTCCGCCATCCGGGAGGAACTCAATGAACACCTCGCCGCCGGCGAACGCCGCCAGCGCGTCGTGCAGTGGCTCAATACCCTGCCCGAAGTCCAGGAGTGCCTGGCGGAATACTTCGAGGGCCGGCCGGCCAAGGACGCCAACTTCAGTGCCTGGAAGCTGGGCGGCTTCCGCGACTAAAGGAGGGCTAGGAAAGGCTGGCGCGAATCAAGCCGAATCAAGCCGAATCAAGGTGCGAGAAAATTGGCCGCATTCCCGGGAGGCCCGCACCCACCGACCGATGCAGACCACGGAGTCCCGGGCGAAGAAAAGGAAGCCGATTTAAGGTGCCTTAAGCCCCCTTAAGCCGATTTAAGGTGCGAGTTTTTTAAACGTGGGCCGTAAGGGCGAACCAATCGGCGTGGCTCGCTGGTGTGGGGACACGCGCCCTACACCCCAGGCCTACCATTCGCGAAACATGACCTAATCCGCCGGCTTGGCCTTGATGTCCGCCCCCCAATCCGTGTGATCGGGGCCTTTCCAATCGTCCACGAAAGCGCGCTCCGCCCAACCGTCCCAGGAGGCCTGCAGGCGGGAAAGGATTTCCGGGTGTTCCTTGCTCACGTCGTGCAATTCGGTGCGGTCAGCCGCCATGTCATAGAGCTCCCACGGGCCGCGCCACTTCTGCACGAGCTTCCATTGGCCATCCCGTGCGGCCTTGTTGCCCTCGTGTTCCCAAAAAATCGGCTGCTTGCGATTCAGCGACTGGGCAGTGAAGGCGGGCCGCAGGCTCACCCCTTCCATGGGGATGATCTCGTTGTCATGAAAGCGCTCCGGGTATTTGGCGCCGGCGAGATCGACCGCGGTGGCCATGATGTCGACGAGATGCGCGGGCTGTTTCTCCAGCGTACCCCGGTGCGCGGCGGCAATGCCCGCCGGCCAGTGCATGATGAAGGGCGAGCTGATACCGCCCTCGTGCGTGAAGTGCTTATAGCGCTTAAACGGCGTATTCGCGAGCGTCGCCCAATTCATCCCGAGCATGACGTACGACTGCGGTCCGCCGATCGGCCCTTCGCCGCGCGTGGCCCCGGCTGGACCGCCCTCGGCGTTGCCGCCATTGTCGCTCAGGAAAATGATCAACGTATTGTCGAGCAAGCCGCGCTCCTTGAGGCCATCGACGAGCAGGCCGGTGCTGCGGTCGAGGCACTCCACCATCGCGGCGTAAACGGCCATGATGCTGTCGAAGCGCTGCTGCTTGTCGGGCTCGCGGGTGTCCCACGCCGGCGAATCGGCGGGGCGTGGGGAAAGTGGCCAGTGGGGATCGATGATGCCCATCTTGATCTGCCGCGCGTAGCGTTCCTCGCGGAGCTGGTCCCAGCCTTTCATGTATTTGCCCCGATTCCTGGCGATATCCGCCTCCGGCGCGCGCAACGGAAAATGCACCGCACCTTGCGGCAGGTAGAGGAAGAAGGGCTTCTTCTCGGCGCGCGCTTCATCGATGAACTTGAGTCCCCACGTGGCGAAGAGGTCGGTGGAATACCAATCGTGGCCGAGCTCCGGCGAGTCCTTGGGGATCTCGCGCCCATTGAGGAAAAGGCTCTCCGTGCCGGGGCGGTCGGCCTCCTTGGGAAAATAGACTTCGCCGTAACGCGAATTCAAAGAGCGCATGAAACCGCGCTCCCACGGCGGCGTGCCATTCTGCTGGCCGAGATGCCATTTGCCCGCCATCGCCGTGAAGTAACCTGCGTCCTGCAGCACCTCGGCGATGGTCACACAGCGCGGCAGTAGTTTGCCGTGAAAGCCGCGCGATTCCGGCTCGACCTTGTTGTCCAGCCAACCCATCCCGGCCTGTTGCGAATAAAGACCCGTGAGCAACGCCGCGCGGGTGGGGCTGCAACGGGGCGAATTATAGAACTGCGTAAAGCGCAGCCCATTCGCGGCCAGCGCATCGAGGCGCGGCGTCGGAATTTCGCTGCCGTAGCAGCCGATGTCCGAGAAGCCCATGTCGTCGGCGAGGATGACGATGATGTTCGGCCTATCGGGGGCGGCGATCACCGATCGCGGCGCGATGAGGGCGAACAGTAGCGGAAGGAGACGTTTCCAGTTCATAGGGGGCGTGAGGCGACACCTTTGCGTCGCGGCGTATGTGGTTTTGAAAGTGCAGCCGCCAGCAAAGCCCGCTCCACCACGCGCGGGAAGCATTTGTGTATTTTCGATAGCTTTTTGTGTCGCGCGGGGCGGCTCCAGGGCGCTCACCCTATTGCGAGAGCATCCACAGCTGACGCGACTGGCGAATCCATTACATGAACGTCCCCACCTCTCCCGATGAACAAGCCGAGCACTTCATTGGCCTGCTGAAGAAATTTCAAAACGCCATGCTGGTCACCCATACGGGCGGGCATGGTTTTCACGCCCGCCCGATGGCCCTCGCCAAAGTCGAGGACAATGGGCGCCTCTGGTTCATCACCAGCGCCGATACCGCCAAGGTCCACGAAATCGAAATGGATTCGCAGGTCCACCTCATCGCGCAGGATGGCAACAGCGCCTTTCTCTCTCTCACCGGGCGCGCCTCCCTGATCGGCGATCGCGAGATCATTGCGCATCTGTGGCGGGAGCCATTCCGGGTGTGGTTTCCGAAAGGGAAGGATGATCCGGACATCGAACTGATCGCCGTGCGCCCCGAGCGCGGGGAATTCTGGGACAACACCGGCGCCAAGCGCTTCAAGTATCTGTGGGAAGCCGCGAAAGCTTACGTCTCGGGCACGACGCCGGACACCGATGATGGCGACATGCACGGCTCAGTGCGCCTGTAGACGCGACAAGCGCCCGGTTATTTCTTCGCTTCCGGCAGCAACCAGCGCGGGGCGATTTCATCCGTCTCCACGCTGTCGATCAGCCAGTTGAGGAGGCGTGTGCGCATGTCTTCCTCCACCGCGTGGACTTCGGCACGGCCCGCGAGGTTGGTCCGCTCACCCGGATCCGCGTGCAGGTCGTAGAGCTCCGCATAGCCCTCGGGATAGTAGCAGTATTTCCAGCGCTCCGTACGCACCATCTTGGCGTCGGGATGCCGGATGCCATCCACGCCTTTGCCCTTCTCAAAAGGCAGATTCAAGTTTCCGCCAGTGATCACCTCCGGGATGATGTTCTCGCTGAAGACCGCATCGTGCGGCGTGTACGGGCGGCCGAGATCCGCGATGAGCGGCGCAAAGCTGCGCCCTTGACACTCGCGCGGCTCCGGCACACCGACGAACTCCAGCAGCGTGGGCATGAGGTCCACCGTCTCCATGAGTTGATCGTATCGCGCCGGCTTGATCCGCCCCGGCAGGCTCACCATGAACGGCACGCGCACCGAAGGTTCGAAAAAGCAATTCTTGTCCGTGATGTGATGCTCGAACAATTGATCGCCATGATCGGAGGTGAAAACGACGAGCGTATTCTCCGCCTGACCGCTGGCCGCGAGCGTATCGAGGAGCAAGCCAATCTCGCGATCCACGTGGCTGATCGTCCCGTAATAGCTGCGGTAGGCCCATTCCACCTTTTCGCGCGGACGCGCCAGGACGCCCAGGCCGTTGCGCGTGGCGAGCTTTTGCAACGGGAGCGGCAGCGTTTGCAGATCGTCGTCCGTCACGCTTTCCGGAATCGGGATCTCCACTCCATCGTACATCGAGTCGTACGGCGCCGCGACATCATAAGGCGAGTGCGGCTTCCAGAATGACACGTAAAGAAAGAACGGTTGCGTGCCGTGGGACAACTCCTCGAGCCAATGCCGCGCACGTTCCCCGGTCCACGCGGTGTCGGTGTATGGGGCGTCGATCGCCGCGCGAAACGGATTCCTCCCCGGCGCGATGTCCTTCGCCAGCGTGTGGTAGTTGGCGATGCTGCTCTTCGGGTCATTTGCCTGCCGCCATTTCACATAGTCCGAATACCGATCGGTGAACGACGCCCCATCGTGCAGCTCGACAATGTCGAGCCCCGTGCGTTTCGCCTCCTCCACCGTGGGTGGAAAATAGTGCAGCTTGCCGATCGAGGCCGTGCGATAGCCCGCCTCCTTGAGCCGCGCCTGCAGGAGCACTTCGGAATGATCGAGCGGCGTGTAGTTCACCCGGTTGCGGTGCGAGTGCGCATAACGGCCGGTGAAGAAACTGATTCGCGATGGCACGCACACGGGCGAAGCCACGAACGCATGGCTGAAGTTTGCCCCCTGCTCCGCGAGCCGGTCGAGGTTCGGCGTCTTGATGATGGTATTGCCGTTCGCGCCCACGCAGTCCCAGCGCTGTTGGTCGGTCATGATGAAGAGGATGTTCGGGCGGCGCGCGAGTGAAGGTTTTTCGTCAGCCGCCGCAACCATGCCCGACACCGCGACGGCAACGAATACGGCGAGGAAGAAGGCGTGTTTTCGGATCATGGAGAGGAACAACAAGGGTCAGGGTGCGGTAGTAATTTTCGCGAGCCGAGCGCCCGCGCCCCGATGGACCCGTTACTCGGCCAACGGTCCACTCGCGACCGGGAGCGGCACATCATTCTTCTGCGGTTCGCCGGGAGTGCTGCGTCCGTCGCGCTTGTATTTCTCCAGCAGCGCCTTCAATTCGCGAACCAGCTCGGGGTGCTCGGCAAATTGATTCCGCCGCTCGGCCAGATCGTCGTGGACATTGAACAACTCGCCCGGCTGGTCATGTTTCGCGTAGCCGCGCTCGTCCTTCCACCACTGCGGCTCGCCGCTCTTGCCGTTGTCATCACCGGTGGGCGCATCGATCAACACCCAGTCCCCTTGGCGAATGGCAAATTTGCCGTTGCCGCTGTGATGCACAGTTGCCGCGCGGGCGGGGCCGGCGTGCTTCTCGCCGAGCAAGGCGGGCAGGACGTTGATGCTGTCCTCGGCGGCATTGTCCGGCAGCTTCGCGCCGACCATGGCCGCGACCGTGGCCATGAAATCAACGTGGCACATCGTCTCGTCGCTGACGCCACCGGCGGCGATCCTACCCGGCCAGCGCGCGAGGAACGGCACGCGATGGCCGCCTTCCCAAGCGTCCCGTTTCGCGCCGCGCAATTCACCCATGCTGTAGTGCTGATACTCGCGAATGCGGTCGTACGCGCCGGGTTTGATTTCCACGACCTCCGGGCCGTTGTCGCTGGTGAAAATGACGAGCGTGTTCTCCGCCACACCCGCGCGTTGCAATGCCTCGAGCACGCGACCCACGGTCCAGTCGGTCTGGAACACATAGTCGCCGTAGTCCCCCGCGTGGCTCTTGCCCTGAAACTCCGGCGCAGGAACCACCGGGTAGTGCGGCGACGTGAGCGGCAGGTAGAGAAAGAAGGGTTTCCCGGCCTTGGCGGAATCCTCGATCCATTGCACCGCGCGACGGGTCACCTCGGGCAGAATGTTCACGAGTTTCCAGCCCGGCACCATCGGCCCCGGACGATTAAAGAGATCTTTCACTCCCGAATCGGGCACGGACGGAATGCCCACGGAGTGCTCATTTTCAATGAAACAATAAGGCGGGTAATTCGGGAGATCGACGCCGAAGTAATAGTCGAAGCCGCGCGTGATCGGGCCGCCGGCCACCGGCTTGGTGAAATCCACGTTGCTCAACCGATTCGTCCGGCTCGATGCCGGCTGGTCATCCGTGGTGGGCCAGTTCCACCCGAGGTGCCACTTGCCGATGCACGCCGTGCGGTAGCCATTCTGCCGGAGAAGCGAAGCGACGGTGAGCCGATTGGCGGCGATGAGCGGCTTGTCCCATGGACCGAGGACACCACGCTGCAGGCGGCTGCGCCAGGAATAGCGGCCGGTCAGGATTGCGTAACGTGTCGGCGTGCACACCGAAGTCGGCGCATGCGCGTCGGTGAAGCGCGTGCCCTCGCTGGCCAGTCGGTCAAGGTTGGGCGTCGGGATTTTCGATGCTTTGTTGTAGCAGCTCAGATCGCCATAGCCGAGGTCATCGGCGAGGATGAAGACGATGTTAGGCTTGGTCGGCGGATGATCGGCGGCGGGGGCAACGGGCACCGCAGCGAGCAACAAGACGGCGAATCTGAGAATGGGATATTTCATCGGGGGGCAATGAGTCTGCTCCGGGACTCGACGTTTGGAGAGCCAAAAAAATTCGCGTCCCTTTTATTTCAGAGGTGGCATAGCGAGCGGCGTACCGTTCGTGTCGAGCACCTGGAATTCATGGATGCCATGCTTCCAGGGCAGCGTCATCGTCCACACGACCTGCTTGTCGCGCGTGACTTCGAACAACTTCACCTGGTTCTCCGCCGCGCCATAGCTCGAGATCACGGTATTTCCGTTGGGCAGACGCTGCGCCGCCGTGGGGTGATTGAGCAACGGCGTGGCCAGATCGGCGCCGGTCAATTCCCA
>NZ_JBDUCX010000298.1:0-7730 GCF_040003245.1 Chthoniobacter sp. | reverse complement strand
AGAAGTCGTCTGCTTCAGCTTACCCAATTCTGTCCGAAAAATCGATACAGGCTCATGGCCTCGTTGACGATGATACCCCAGGGCGTCGCCCTGGGCTGGCTTGTTTCAGGCCTTTGGCCTGCGTCTTCTGCGATTCGACGCTCTTCAACCATTCGTGAATATTACTTCATCGTATTTGGGAAGCCCGAGAGAGATTTTCCGATCCGGCCACCACATCGCCTCTTCTTCCTGCTTTCCTGCTTTCCCGATTCATCTTAAACGAAGCGGAATGATTCGCCGCCACCTCCCGCCCAGCGCTTCTTCTGATGGCTGCCGATAACCGCTCCTTTGTTGGCGACGTCGGCAGCGTTTGGTCGCGCCGCGCGCAGATCTGGCGGCTCGTGCCGAAGGCGGATAAATTCAGATTCGGCACGGCCGTCTTCCTCATGGCCGTGGTCGCGATCGTCGAAACCGGCATCGCCCTGCTGCTCGGCCGGTTTTTCGACCAGGTCCTCAAGCTCAAGGGACAACCCGCGGATGAATTGCTGCGCTACGCCACGCTCTCGCTCGGCGTCCTCGCCGGAGCTTACGTCTTCAAGGAGACGCTCAATCTCGTGCGGCGCCGGCTCATCAGCCGCACCACCACGCGCATCGAGCGCGATATGACAGTGCGCGTCGTCGGCCACCTGCTCAAGGTCGACCTCGGGGCGCTGGCCAGGGAGCGCGTCGGCTCCCTGCACGGCCGCATCACGCGCAGCGTCGAGGGCTACGTGAAGTTCCTCAAGATCAGCTTCACCGACGCTATTCCGTCCGTCCTCACCGCGCTCTTCGCGCTCGGCGCGGGGTTCTTTTCCGAGTGGCACGTGGGCCTCGTCATGGCCTGCGTGGTCCCCATCGCCATCGGCCTCACCGTGTGGCAGGTCACGTCGCAAAAGGGCATCCGCCTCGCCCTCCTGCAAGCCAAGGAAGGCCTCGATGGCACGATGGTCGAGCAACTCGGCGGCCTCGAATACATCCGTGCGGCCAATACTTACCGGCAGGAACTCCAGCGCGTGGAGACGGCCGCCGAGGCCCGGCGCGAACGCGAATTTCGCCACGGCACAGCGATGGCGAAATTCGACTGGATGAAAACGGTCAACGAAAACCTCTTTCACGTGGCCATCATCGGCTACGCCATCTATCTGGCGGCGCGCGGCGAGGTGGACTACGGCAAGGCTTTCACCTTCTCGATGCTCTTCCTGAACATCATGCGCCCGCTGCGCGAGGTGCATCGCATCCTCGATGAAACCTACGAGACGAGCCTCCAGGTGAGCGTGCTCCTCGGCATGCTCAACCAGCCGGTCGATCAATCCTTCGGCACAGTCACCCTGCGCGCCCCGAAGCTCGACGGCACGGTGCCGCTGCTCGAATGCCAGGATCTCGTCGTGGAATACGAAACACCGTCCGGACCGCGGCGCATTCTCGACGGTGTCACGCTGGCGATCACCCAAGGCCAGACCGTGGGCATCGCCGGCCCGAGCGGCTCGGGCAAGAGCACGTGGCTGCGCGCCATGCTCCGCCTGCTGCATCCCAATGGCGGCGAAGTGCTCGTCGGGGGCGTGCCGATCAGCGTTCTCTCCCGCGAAGACATCGGCAAGAGCATCGGCTATGTCTCGCAGACGCCCTTCGTCTTTTCCGGCACCGTGCGCGACAACATCGCCTACGGCTGCGGCGACGTGACGCCCGAGCAAATCCAGCAGGCCGCGCAACAAGCCCATATTCACGAGGACATCCTCAAGATGCCGCAGGCTTATGACACCATCCTCAATGAGCGCGGCGCCAATCTTTCCGGCGGCCAGCGCCAGCGCATTTCGCTCGCCCGCATGTTTCTCAAGAATCCGCCGGTGCTCATCCTCGATGAAGGCACCAGCGCGCTCGACAATATCAGCGAACGCCAGGTGCGCGCCGCCATCGACAATGCGCGCAAGTCGCACACCGTCATCATGGTGGCGCATCGCCTGAGCACCCTGCGCGATACGGATCGGATCTTCGTCTTCGCCGCCGGCCGCGTGGCCGAGGAAGGAAGTTATGCCGACCTCGTCGCGAAGAACGGCGTCTTTGCCGAACTCGTCCGCAGCGCGGAGGCGGGTTGACCGCGAATCTGTCATTGCTAACATGGCTGCCTCGCAAACCTAATACCGCCCACGCCAATTTGCGCCATCGTCCTTTGCCATGAATACTTCTTCTGTCGTCTTTGTCTGGCCCGGTGATCTCCACCTCGAGTTTCCCGACCGCCCCAACTATCAAACCGCACAGTGGATGGCGGACGAAGTCAACACCCTCATCAAGCCGGACTTCGTCCAATTTGCCGGCGACAACGTGCAGCACGCCAAGGATCCCGAGTGGGTGCTCTTCAAGAACGTCTACAGCAAGCTGCAGCCGCCATTCCACGCGCTCGTGGGCGATCACGATGCGCATCACGACGCCGGCGCGCACGCTTATCAGGCCCAACTTGGCGCGACTTACCAGGCTTACACCGTCGGCGGCTACCGGTTCATCTGCCTGAACACGATGCAATTCCGCCCGCTCGGCATGACCGACGAGCAGGTGATCTGGTTCCGCTACGAAGTGGATGCGGCGCTGGCGCGGGGCGAACGGGTCGTCGTTTTCCAGCATCACTACCCGTTCCAGGTGTGGGAGGATTTCGGCAACATGCCGGGCATGGCGGCCTGGCGCGACATCGTGCAGACCCGGCCAATCACCGCGCTCTTTGCCGGGCATACGCATTACGGCCAGATCGCCAACGACGGCCGGCACGTCTATGTGGCGGTGCGCTCGATCGGCGATCCCGAAGGCGGCCCGGCCGGCTACGCGGTGGTGCATCTCGATGGCGAAGACCTCGCGCTCACCTATCGCAGCGTGGCGGATCGTGGCCCCGTCGCGCTCATCACGCACCCCCGGCGGTTGGTCCTCGCGACCACGGCCGCGCACATCGTCACCGGCCCCATGGACGCCCGCGTGCGTGCCTGGTCGCTCGGGCCGATCAACTCTGCACAGGGCCGCATCGGCGACGGTCCATGGACGGATCTGCGCGCGACCGGGGAGCTGACCTGGGCTTTCCCCATCCCCGGCGATTCCCTGCCGAAAGGCGAACACACTCTCGAAGTCCGCCTGGTCGACGCCAGCGGAGCGGAGGGCACGGACAAGATCACTTTCCTCTGCGACCGCTCGGGGCGCTACAACCCCTTCCCCATTTGCGAGCCAGTGGTGCGCGAGACGAAGTTTTGCTGACTACTGTTTGGGCAGATTCGGGATCGGCGGGGGAGCGCTGGGCGGCGGTGGAATGATGGTGACCGTGGTCGTGTGCCGCTGCATTACGAAGAACGAGGCGATGGCCGCACCGACGCCGAGCAGCAGCAAGCAGATCCCGACGATCAACGATCCCTTCGACCGCAGTGGGGTAACATCGATGGAGTAGGTCAATAGATTGAAATCCCCGCCCGGCGTGAAGGCCACCCTCGTCGCCTTGGCCGGAAGCTTGGCCTTCAAGGTTTGATTGATCAGCACCCCGTTCATCGCCGCGCTGCTGGTGAAAAACCAATCCGAACCCGAGCCGGTTACGAGCTTGAGGTCCTTGGTCACGTCGATCGCGAAGTCACCATTGCTGCGATACCGGGCCAGGGCGCGCGCCTTGATTTTGGCCGTGGCGTGGCGATGCACATCGTCCTTTTCGAGCGAGTAATCGTCCACCACCGCACTGGCATATTGATACCGCAAGTCCCGGAGCAGGAGATCGGGATGGTCGCCGAACCGCTCCTTCCACTCCACCCACTCCGCGGCGCTAAATTGAGAACTGGTCTCAACAACAGCATCCCCCCGATCGTCGAAAGTGTAGGTCTGCTCAATCGTCCGGGTGGGCAGTTCCTGCGCTGGCAACGGCCCCGCCAGAGCAGCGAAAGCGACCAGATAGACATATTGACAAAATCGGGAAGTTCTCATGCAAGTGAGTAATTTTTGGCAAATTATTTTCCGTAGCCGAAGTAAACGGTGCTCACGATGTAATCGATGAGCTTTTGGTTGCGGGTGTACTGCTTGTCATTGGCGCCAATGAAAAATCCCAGCACCCCGCCACCATTGGTCGGCACAAACATTCCCGCCCAGCGATTGGTCCCCGTGGACCCTAGCGCGGTGCCGGTGTAGACGATCACGTTACCCTTCTTGTTCTCGTGCGAGGCGATGCGCAGTTTCACGCCCATCACTGAGCTGAACTGCTGTTGCACACTCTTCATGGCTTCGTCCGCCGTTTTTAGGTTCAGGAATTGGAAGACGTTCACTCCCACCGTCGTCTGCGCATCCTGCGCGGTGAAAATCATCCCCTTGATCGGTCCATTTTCCACCCGCGTCCAGTTCGCCGGCACGTCCACGGTCACCCACCCTTTGTAACTCATGTAGCGGAAGAAACCGTCGGCCAGGGGAGGCAGATCTTTGTCACCCAGGGACGTCTCCTGCGTGGGCTGGGGTTGCGGGTTTGGCTGGGTGTTTTGCTGCGGCTGCGGCTGCGGTTGTTGGGCTGCGGTTTGCGGCGCCGGCGCGGTTCGGTGGGCTTCGCGCTTGGCCAGGATGTTCTTGATCTTTTCGATGTCGAACGCCGGCAACTCCGGCGGACGCAAGCCTTGCCGTTGGTAGTCCTGCACGCCGACCCACATCTGCGTTTTCTGCTCCTTCAATTCCCGCCACGCAAATTGGACCGCGTCCACGAACGAAAGCGGCGTCTTGGAGTTGACCGCCATCGGCGTAATTGCGGTGCACTCGATCGGGATGATATCCGTCGGCCCCTGTCCAATGCGGACGACGGTAAACGCGTGACCCGGCACAAAAACGACCGTCGCGGGCAAGCCCAGATGCTCCATCACCGATGCCCAGAGCAAAGCCAGTTCGATGCACAGACCCTGGTTGGTAATGATCACATCCCGCGGCAGGCGCACCGTCTGCACGGTCGTGCTGATGTCGCCCAACCGGGCAGGCACTCCGGCATCGCTCGTATAGCGCATCCCCGTCTCGCACATGTAATCGTAGACCGCCTTCATCACCCGCGCGACTTCCTCGGATCCACCCGCAATCCCCGCCGTGGTACCGCCGGTGCGGCGCGTGATTTCCGCGACAAATTCCTGCACGACCGGATCATTAGGCGTCACCATGGCCATCGTAAATGGCGCGGTCGCCCACTGGTCGTACCACGTAACCACTTCGTTCGCCGGCAGGTCGGTGTATTCCACCTCGTTCACCCCGCGCAGTTCCACATTGGACCGCAGGATTTCCTCCTTTGTGCTGCCCGGTTTGTCCGACCAATGGATCTTCGTTTCGAGCGTGACCGTCGTCTGGCTCGACAACTGTGTCACCTTGGACGGCAACTGCGGATAGTACACTTTCACCACCGTCTGCCCCGGCTGAATCTCCTCATGCGTCTCCGCCGTCGTCCAGGGGATGTAGTCGGGGATCTGGTAGCTGATCGAAAAATCACGCACCGGCCCTGTTCCTTTGTTCTGGAAGACAACCTTGCTCAAAAAATTACGCCCGTTCTGCGCCGCTGGATTACCGTAGATCTTGTAGGCGAAAGTCATCAGCGACTTCTTGACCACCGGCGGCTCCCACGTGAGTCCGCCAGTATCGGAGGTCGGTCGGAAATACCAGCCGATACTGGCCAGGCCAACCAGGACTAGGAAAGCGGCAACAAGACGAAGCAGAGTTTTCATGGCGAAAAACCGAATGGCGCAGGCGGCGGGCAGCTATTCTTGTACACAGAGAAGGCGTCACTTGTCAGGGAAATTCATCCGCAAAAATACGTTCAGGACGTAGCGGGCCGCGCCACAAACATCCCAGTTTTGGCGGCTCGAACAACTTGAGTTGTGGGCTTGTCGGGCTCAGTCGGCACGCTCATGCTGGAACGCGAGGCGATCCCGTGAAACCAGTCGACACTCATCCGGACTCAGCACAGCGAGCCAGCGGCGATGCAAGGTTCCGCCATCATCTCGCTGCGGCGGACCCCGTTTCACTGACTCCGTTGACCGGGCGCGATACGGAGGTCGGCTTGCTGGCCGATCGGTGGGAGCAGGCGCAGGAGGGGATGGGCCAGGTCGTGACCGTGGTGGGCGAAGCGGGACTCGGCAAATCGCGCCTCGTGTCCACGATCAAGGAACTCGCCCTGGCCGGCGCGAATGCCGGCTCCGCGGGCGGGGCATCACCCGTCATCGAATGGCGCTGCGCGCAACGCTTTCAGAACACCGGACTGCACCCGATCGCGAACCACTTGGGCCACTTGCTCGAACTCTCCGGCGAGCAACCGGCGGCCGCGCGCTTCGATCGCCTGGCGCGGCATTTGGAAGAGCACGGCCTCGGCCGCCCGGAGATGGTCGCCATCTTCGCCAAGCTGCTTTTTTTGCCGCCCGATGAGCGCTATCCCGCACCCGTCCTCACCCCCGTGCGTGAACGCGAGGAAACATTCCGCGCCCTGCGCGAATGGCTGCGTGCCTGTGCACGCCGGCAACCGGTGCTCTTCGTGGTCGAGGACTTGCATTGGATCGACGCCTCGAGCCTCGAGTTCCTCGGGCAATTCATTGCCGAGGGCTTGCACGATCGCATCCTCACCGTGCTCACCTTCCGCCCGGAGTTCCAGACGCCGTGGGCCGCGCCCGCTCACCAGACGAGTCTCGCGCTCAATCGCCTCACGCGACGCCAGGTCGCCCAGTTGATGCGCCAGGACGCGGGTGGCGCGCTGCCGGACTCGCTCGTCGCGCAAATCTACCAGCGCACCGGCGGTGTGCCCCTGCTCGTCGAGGAATTCACGCGGATGGTCCGCGAATCCGCGGTCTTCGAGCACCAGCGCGAACAGGAGATGCCTGCAACGCTCCAGCAACTCGTGATAGCCCGGCTCGACCGCATGTCGAGCAATCGTGAAATCGCCCAGTACGCCGCCACGCTCGGCCGCGAGTTTCATTACGAGTTGCTCGCCGCCGTGGTCAGCGTGGACGAGCCCACGCTCCAGGCCGAGCTCGCCAAACTTTCGGGAGCGGAGATTCTTTTTAGCAAAGGCCAGCCGCCTCGCTGCGCCTACCAGTTCAAGCACGCCCTCCTCGAGGAGGCGCTGCACGGCTCGATCGAGGAGGTGCAGCGGCGGCTGTTTCACCGGCAGATCGCGGAGGTCATGGAGGCGCACTTCCCGCACTCCGTCGAAACCCAGCCCGAGCTGCTCGCCCATCATTTTACCGAGGCGGGCTTCATGGAAAAAGCCGTCGGCTACTGGCTCCAGGCCGGCCGCCGGTCGCACGATCGCTTCGCCAATGTCGAAGCGATCGGCCACCTCACCAAGGGGCTCGAATTGCTCGAGGCGCAGGAGGAATCACCCGCGCGGGATGCGCGCGAACTGGAACTGCTCGGGCCGCTCGGCACCGCCTACATTGCCGCGCGGGGTTACGCCGCGCCGGAAGTCGGGCCCGTCTTCCATCGCGCCCGCACGCTCTCCGAGCGCGTCGGGCAGACGCCGCAGGCTTTCGCCATGATGCGCGGACATTTTGCCTATCATATCGTCCGCGGCGATTTCCGGCTGTGCACCGATCTCGCCATCAAGGCCGTGGAATTTGGCGAGCGGCTCGAGGACCCAGGCATCCTCATGGAGGCGCTCTTTCTCCAGGGGCTCACCATGCTCTATCGAGGGGACTTTGCCGGCGCCCATGCCTGCTGCGCCCGCGCGCTCGCCGAGTACGATGACCGCGCGC
>NZ_JBDUCX010000297.1:0-7771 GCF_040003245.1 Chthoniobacter sp. | reverse complement strand
CTCGATGAAATCGCCGATATCTCCCCGGCCATCCAGGCGAAGCTCCTGCGCTTCGTCGAGGAGCACACCTTCACCCGGGTCGGCGGCCGCGAGGATTTGCGGGTCGATCTCCGGCTCATCACCGCGACGAACAAAGACCTCCGCGAAGAGGTGCGCACCGGCCGCTTCCGCGAGGACCTCTACTACCGCCTGCACGTTCTCGAGATCGGCATGCCCGCGCTGTGCCAGCGCCCCGGCGACATCCCCGCGCTCGCCGCCTATTTCCTCGGCTCCATGGGCGGGTCGCATCCGCGCCAGCTCGCGGCCACCACGCTCGACCTGCTCCAGCGCTACCCCTGGCCGGGCAACGTGCGCGAATTGCGCAACGCCCTCGAGCACGCCATCGCCGTCTCCAATGGCGGCATCATCCTGCCGCATCATCTGCCCCGCGAAATGCGTGACGCCGAAGGCGCCGCGCCCGCCGCCACCGACGCCCTCGACACCGCGCTCGGTGCCTGGCTCCAGCGCCAACTCGCCGCTGGCGCGACCTACCGCGAGATGCACGACGCCCTCGAATCCATGGCCCTCCAGCACCTCCTCGCCCACTTCGGCGGCAAGCCCACCGTCCTCGCCCGCGAAACTAAAATGAACCGCGTCACCCTTCGCAAAAAAGTCCTCCGTCACACCCGCGGCGAAGAAACGACGAAGGAGGAATAGCCACGAAAAGGCACAAGGGACACAAAAGGGAGTTTTCCGCGCCTTTCCCTTTTTGTGTTTTCTGCGCCTTTTCGTGGCCATCCTTCTGCCTTTCGCATTGCGAGATTCCACGTAACCCAACATTCTCCCACTCACCGTGAAACTCCCCCTTCGCTCCCTCCTCCTCGCCCTCGCGGCCATCACCTCCTCCGCCCTCGCGCAGTCCCGTGACGATTCCGCGGCCGAAAAGCTCGGCTGGCATCTCGCCACCAAGGCCTACACCTTCCGCGCGATCACGCTCTACGAGACGATCGATATCACCCACGCGCTCGGCTTGAAATATTTCGAGCTCAATCCCACGCAAAAGCTCAGCCCGGAAAACCCGGTCAACACCAACGACACTCTCCCGCCCGAACTGCGCGCCGCGCTCAAGTCGAAGTTCGCCGCCGCCGGGATCAAGGTCATGAATTACGGCGTCGTGAAGCTGACCAAGGACGAAGCCGCCGATCGCAAAGTCTTCGACTTCGCGAAAGAGATGGGCATCGAGACCATCGTCTCCGAGCCCGAGGATGGCTCCTTTGACCTGCTCGACAAGCTCACCGCCGAATACGGCATCAACGTCGCCATTCACAATCACCCGCAGCCCTCGCATTACTTCGATCCCGAGACCGTGCTGGCGGCCATCAAGGGCCACAGCGCGCGCATCGGCGCCTGCGCCGACACCGGTCACTGGACGCGCTCCGGGCTCAACGCCGTCGATTGCCTCAAGAAGCTCGAGGGCCACGTCATCACGCTGCATTTTAAGGACGTGAACGACCAAAAGAAAGACGTCGTCTTCGGCACCGGCCAGACGGATATCAAGGGCATGCTCGCCGAGCTTAAGCGGCAGAATTTCCATGGCGTCTTCTCCATGGAGTACGAGAGCGGCGCCGCTGGGGAACAACTCGTCAACGAACTCAAGGAGTGCATGGCCTATTTCGACCGCGAGGCCGCCAGTCTCAGTCACTGAACATCTATGGAGCACCCCGAAGTCCCACTCGAACAGGTGCAGGAGCACATCGAACATCACGCCCACCACGAACCGGACAGCTTCATTCCCAAGGTCGCCTTGAGCACGGCGATCATCGCGGCTTTCGCCGCCATCGCTTCCCTGCTCGCCGGCGACCACGCCAACGAGGCCATGGTCAGCCAGATCGAGTCCTCGGACCAGTGGGCGTTTTTCCAAGCCAAGAGCATTAAGGCCGCCGTGCTCAGCACCAAGATCGCGCTCATCGAGAGCCAGGGCAAAAAAGCGTCCGAGAAGGACGAGGAGAAGATCGCCGAGTACGGGAAGGAACAGGAAGAGATCAAGAAGGAGGCCGAAGCGAAACATCACGAGGCCGAGATCCATCTCACCCGGCACAAGCTGCTCGCCGGTGGCGTCACGCTGCTCCAGATCGCCATCGCCGTCGGCGCCATCTCCGCGCTCACCAAGCGCAAGGCCTTCTGGGGCGTGAGCCTCTGCTTCGGTCTCGTCGGCGTCGCCTTCCTGCTGCGTGAGTTGCTCTACACGCTGCACCCCGGTTGAGGTGACGTTGTAGCCGGGTTCACTGAACCCGGTCCCCATGACCTCGGCCACCGAATTGCTTTTATGGTCAGACCTGCTAATATCTTCGGAGTGAAAGACGGAAGGATTGACGGCAGTAGGCAGACGCGGCCTCTTTCACCCGATTGGCTTGTGGATAGAACACCCTCATCATGTCCCGTGACATAGACCAGATCATCGAACGGCTGACCGCCGGCTTCCCGCACATCCATGTCCGGCGGTTGCCCGTGCCGCATCTCACCGACGACGGCGGCCTGTGGCTGCTCGCCCTTCCCGACCGCGGGACCCAGGTTCAGGTTGGATCGGGCGACGGCAACGGCCCCTTCCTGATCGAGTCGGATCACGGCCAATCCAGCTTCCACGTCCCCAATGTTTCCCAAGCCGTCTCCATCATCCGCACGCTGCTCCTGTGAATGCGCTCCAGAGTAACTCCGACGTGTTCCGGCCACTTCCGACCTTTGATTTCGGCTGCCCACCGTCCCTGCGCTCCGGGGGGAGTGGAGCTCAATCAAGGCCGGTCAAGGCCAGTCAAGGTCACTCAAGCCGGAACAAGGCAGGAAATTTTCCCCGGGAGCCCTTAGCCTCTGACCCGGACAGTTCCGCGTAGTTCCGACCTTTCAATTGCCGGGAGCTGCGCCTTACGCAACTTCGTAACCGGGTTCCTTCGCCGTGCAGCTAAGCTTCCGCTATCCTCGACCATTCTCTGATAGCCCCCTGAATATGCGACGCCTTTACCGTCCAGTCTTTGCCCTTTTCGCCCTCGCCCTGCCACTGCCGGGTTCTCTCCACGCTGCGGAGGAAAAGGTGCAGTTCAACCGCGACATCCGGCCGATCTTCTCGGACACCTGCTTTCAGTGCCATGGCCCGGACGAAAAGAAGCGCAAATCCGGCCTCCGTCTCGACACGCGCGACACGGCGGTGAAGCCGGCGGAATCGGGCGCCATCGCCATCGTCGCCGGCAAGCCGGAGGAGAGCGAACTGGTGAAGCGGCTGGAAGCCACCGACCCGGACGACATCATGCCGCCGGCCAAGCTGCATAAGAAGACCACCCCGGCACAAATCGCCACGCTCAAGAAATGGATCGCCCAAGGCGCCGAGTACCAAGGGCACTGGGCGTTTATCAAACCCGAGCGCCCCGCCGTGCCGAAGCTCGCGGAAATCAAGCTCCCGAACGCCGCCTGGAAGAATGGCGCGGATGGCGTGAGCGACTGGAACGTCAATCCCATCGACGGTTTCCTTTTGAAAAATATGGCGTCGAAAGGGCTGACCCCGTCGCCCGAAGCGGCGCCCGAGACCGTCATTCGCCGCATGTCGCTCGATCTCACCGGCCTGCCGCCCACCCCGGCGGAAGTCGACGCCTTCGCGCGGGCTTGGAAGACGAACGGCTCCCGCGCCGCCGTGGACAAGTTGGCGGACAAACTCCTCGCCTCGCCGCGTTATGGCGAGCGCATGGCTGTCCAATGGCTCGACTTCGCGCGCTACGCCGACAGCAACGGCTTCCAGTCCGACTCCAGCCGCCAGATGTGGCATTGGCGCGACTGGGTCATCGACGCCTTCAACCGTAACATGCCCTTCGACGAGTTCACTCTCGAGCAACTCGCCGGCGACATGATCCCAAACGCCACGCGCGACCAAATTGTCGCCTCCGGCTTTCAGCGCAACGGACGACTGAACGGCGAAGGCGGGCGCATCGTGGAGGAATGGTTCGCGGAGACGATCATCGACCGCGTCGAAACCACGGGGATGACGTGGATGGGCCTCACCCTCGGCTGCGCTCGGTGTCACGACCACAAGTTCGACCCGATCACGCAGAAGGAATTCTACCAGTTTGGCGCGTTCTTCAATTCCAGCGACGAAAACGGCGTGCTCGATGATTTCGGCGGCTCCGCCGGGACCCGACGCGGTGGCAATTCGCGGCCCGTGCTCGCCCTGCCCACGCCCGAGGAGGAAGCGCAAATGGCGAAGCTCGATGCGGTGGTCAAGACCGCGCAGCAGCACGTGGCCGAGGCGCAGAAACAATTGCCGCAGTTGGAAAAGGATTGGGAAGTGAAGTTCCGCGAACAGTTGCAGGGCAAGACGCCCGCCTGGCAGATGCTCGCCGCCGAGGCGAAAAGCGAAGGCGGCGCGACGCTCACGCGATTGGAGGACGGCACCTGGCTGGCCGGCGGCAAGAACCCGCCGAACGACACCTACACCATCACCGCGCCCATCGCGCCGGGGGATTTCAGCGGACTGCTGCTCGAAGCGTTTCCCGATCCGTCGCTGCCCGGCCAGAGCCTCGGCCGCAACAGCAACGGCAACTACGTCCTCACCTCGGTCGAGGCGGAGATCAGCGCGCCGAGCCTGCCCCAGCAGCTCGTGGCCGATTTCACGCGCGCCGAGGCCGACTACGAGCAAAAGGGCTACGAGGTGAAGTTGATCGTCGAGGAAAACTCGCCGAAGCGCGGCAAGCAGAAGGCGAAGAAAGGCTGGGCGATCGATGGCAACGACCCGGCGAAGAAAGTCCCGCGCAAGGCGATGTTCATCACCAGCACCCCGCTCACCATTCCGCCGGACGCCACGATCATGATCCGCCTCAAGCACGAGGCCATCGCCAATCACAACATCGGGCGCTTCCGCGTGAGCGCGACGTCGCTCCCGCCGAGCGTCGTAAAATTAAATGGCGGCGAAACGCCGAAGGACATTCGCGACACGCTGAACATCGAATCCGCCAAGCGCACTCCCGCGCAACGCACCGCGCTGCTGAAGTTCTATCGCGACAACACCGACAACCCTGCCTCCCGCGCCGAGAGCGCGCTGGCCGAGGCGAAGAAGAAGTTCGACGATTTCAAGAACGACCTGCCGAACACCATGGTCATGAAGGAACTGCCGCAGCCGCGCGAAGCCTTCATCCTCATCCGCGGCGAATACGACAAGCACGGCGACAAGGTCGAGCGCGGCCTGGCCGCCGCCCTGCCGCCGTTGCCCGCCGGCGCCTCGATGGACCGGCGGGGTCTCGCGCAATGGCTCACCGCGCCCGAGAATCCGCTGACCGCCCGTGTCTGGGTGAATCGTGCGTGGGAAAAATTCTTCGGCATGGGAATCGTCCGCACCACCGAGAACCTCGGCTCGCAGTCCGAGTGGCCCAGCAACCCCGAGTTGCTCGACTATCTCGCCACGGAATTTGTTCGGCTGAAGTGGGATATGAAGGCCATGCAGAAGCTGCTCGTGACCAGCGCCGCCTACCGGCAGTCGTCCAAGGTCACGCCCGATTTGCAAGAGCGCGATCCGGAGAACCGCCTCCTCGCGCGCGGCCCCCGTTTCCGTCTGCCCGCCGAATTGCTGCGCGACCAGGCGCTCGCCGTCAGCGGTCTGCTCGTGGAAAAGCTCGGCGGCCCGAGCGTGCGGCCTTACATGCCCGAGGGTGTGTGGGATGAGACCAGCCGCTACGGCGACATGCGCAACTACAAGATCGACGCCGGCGACGGCCTCTACCGCCGCTCGCTCTACACCATCTGGAAGCGCACCGCCTCACCGCCCACGATGATGATCTTCGATTCGCCCACGCGCGAAATCTGCACGGTGAAACGTTCACGCACGAACACCCCGCTCCAGGCCCTCTCGCTACTCAACGAAGTGACCTTCGTCGAGTCCGCCCGCGCCCTCGCCCAACGCATGATCTTGGAAGGTGGTACGACGCCCGAGCAGCGCATCGCCTGGGCCTTCCAGCGCGCCACCGGCCGCGCCCCGAAACCGACCGAGTTGCAAGTGCTGGCCAGCGGCTTGAACACCAGGCTCGCCCGCTATCAGGCCGACGAAGCTTCCGCGCAGCAACTCATCGCCTTCGGTAAATCGAAGCCCGATGCGAAGGCTGATCCGAAAGAGCTCGCCGCCTACACGCTCACCGCCAACGTCCTGCTCAACCTCGACGAAGTCATCACCCGGGAATAAGCCATGAACTGCAACGACCACTCCTTTCTGAATCTCGCGTGGAAGCAGCAAGCCGCGCTCACCCGCCGCACTTTCCTGCAGCGCTCCGCTTCCGGCATTGGCCTCGCCGCGTTGGGCGCGCTCCTCGGTGACCGGTTGATCGCGGCACCGGCGAAATCGCCGACCGGCGGCCTGCCCGGCTTCCCGAACTTCGCCCCGAAGGCCAAGCGCATCATCTATCTCTTCCAATCCGGCGCCCCGTCGCAGATGGACCTTTTCGACCCGAAGCCCGAGCTATCGAAGCGTCGTGGTGAAGATCTGCCCGATTCCATTCGCAAGGGGCAGCGGCTCACGACGATGACTTCCGGGCAGAAGAAATTCCCCGTCGCGCCCACGATCTTCAACTTCGCCCCCCATGGCCAGAGCGGCATGGTCCTGAGCGAATTGCTCCCGCACCTCGGCGAAGTCGCCGACGACCTCTGCATGGTGCGCTCGCTCTTCACCGAGGCCATCAACCACGACCCGGCGATCACCTTCATGCAAACCGGTTCGCAACTCGCCGGCCGGCCCAGCATCGGCTCGTGGGTCGGCTACGGCCTCGGCAGCGAGAACAAGGATCTGCCGTCGTATGTCGTCCTCACCTCCTTCGGCACCGGCCGCCGCGACGACCAACCGCTCTACGACCGGCTCTGGAGCTCCGGCTTCCTGCCGTCGAAACATCAGGGCGTCAAGTTCCGCAACACCGGCGACCCCGTCCTCTATCTCTCCAATCCGCCCGGCGTCGATCGCGACTCGCGCCGCGAGACGCTCGACGAACTCAGTGCGCTCAATCAGCAGCACCACGACGTGCTCGGCGACCCGGAAATCCAGACGCGCATCGCGCAGTATGAAATGGCCTTCCGCATGCAGGCCAGCGTTCCCGATCTCACCGATATCTCCAAGGAATCCCCCGACATCCTCGAGATGTACGGGCCGGATGTGAAGACCCCTGGCACCTACGCCTCGAACTGTCTCCTCGCCCGCCGCCTCGCCGAACGCGACGTCCGCTTCATTCAACTCTTCCACATGGGCTGGGACCATCACGGCGGCCTGCCCGCCGCGATCAAGGGCCAGTGCCACGACACCGACCAACCCACCGCCGCCCTGATCAAGGACCTCAAACAACGCGGCCTGCTCGACGACACGCTCATCGTCTGGGGCGGCGAATTCGGACGCACCGTCTATTCGCAAGGCACGCTGACCGAGGACAACTACGGCCGCGACCACCATCCGCGTTGCTTCACCGTCCTGCTCGCCGGCGCCGGCATCAAGCGCGGCCTCACCCTCGGCGAGACCGACGACTACAGCTATAACATCGTCAAAGACCCCGTCCACGTGCACGACCTGAACGCCACCATCATGCACCTGCTCGGCGTCGACCACACTCGCCTCACTTACCGCTATCAAGGCCGCGACTTCCGCCTCACCGACATCAGCGGCAATGTGGTAAAGGCGATTCTCGCGTAGGGGTTGCGCTCGGGTGGATGAACGCGAAGCGATCGAAAAAACCTGTCATCCTTGTATATCGCCCAACGCGACGAATCGTGATGATTTGCGCGTGAC
>NZ_JBDUCX010000296.1:0-7785 GCF_040003245.1 Chthoniobacter sp. | reverse complement strand
TGCAGAACAACGACAACTGCAAAACCAATTGCCCCGCCTGCTCGCGCGTCTGCCCGGAAGCCGCGATCATGTTTCCGAAGTACAAAGCCGGCCCGATCAACGGCGATGTTGTCAGCGACTCCGACCTCGCGAAGGAGAAGATGAAAGTGGACATCAGCGCCCTGCTCGGCGGCGACGTCTACGCCATGCTCCGCCTGCGCAGCGAAAAGGCCAAGAGCCGCTTCAGCAAAGAACGCGATTCCGACAAGGCGCTCACCGAGCGCCAGAAGTGCCTCATCAAACTCGCCGCCGCCGGCGACATCCCGCCCGAGGTCCTCATGTCCCTCCCCTCGCCCGAGGAAATCGCCCGTCGCGCCGAGGAAGCCAGCGCCAAGGCCCAGGCCGCTCTCGCCGCGCAGAAGTAGAGATTCTGCTTCGTCCCCGGCCAGCCTGCACAGCCCGGCCACGGACCGGCTCCGCTGCGAATCATGGGAAAGGATTCCTATGAAATACGAAACTTCCCGCGTCACCGAGCGTCCCCTTAACGACATCCGCGATCGCATCGCCCGTGCCGAAGCTTATCTCCCGTCCGCCGACGAGATCCGCGACGAAGCGACCACCGTCGCCCGCCGCGCCCAAACTGTCATCCGCCGCGTCCCCATGCCTGCCTTCTGGACCGCCCTCGCCGGCGGCGTCGTCGTCGCCCTGCTCCTCACCCGCCGCCAGCCGCGCACCCCCGAGGACAAATATCTCCGCGAACCCATGGGCCGCGCCCGCCAGGCCCTCACCGACGCGGTCAGCGCCCTCGCAGATGCCGCGCGCGACCGGGAAACCGCCGTCCTCGCCACAGCGCGCAACGTGGATCTCAGCCCGCTGCGCAAGCAACTCCACGCCCTGCGCCGGAAATTGCCGTTCTAAGAGACTTAAGGGACTCTGTCTAAAAGGTCAGCTCCCTCCTCGCGTGTCATTCTGAGCGGAGTGTAAGGATGACACCACGAGGAGCAGTCACGGTTTCTAAAAGCTACTGGCAGGCTTCGCACGTGCCGCCGTTGCGCATCGCCTCGATCGAGCACGCATTCTTTTCCTCGGCGGTGAACTCGCGCTTTGGCTCCGTTACAGCAGCGCGGCGGTCGCGGTTGGAGCTGTCGATGGCGCTCTTGTTGAGCGTGCGCAGGTAATAGGTGGTCTTGAGACCGCGTTCCCAGGCTTCGCGATACATGAAGCTCGCGGCGCGGGCGTCACTCTCGGCGAGCCAGAGATTGGTGCTTTGCGCCTGGTCGATCCATTTCTGACGGACGGCGGCGCATTGCAAGATCCAGGTCGGCGCGATCTCGAAGGAGGTCTTGTAGAGCGCGCGTAGCTCGGCGGGAATGCGCTCGATGCCTTGCACGCTGCCGTCGAAGTATTTCAAGTCCGCGAGCATTTCGTCGTCCCACAGTCCGCGCGCCTGCAGATCGCGCAGCAAGTGGTCGTTGGTGCGGATGAATTCGCCGCTCATGTTCGACTTGGTGTGGATGTGCTTGTAGGTCGGCTCGATGCACGGCGTGCAGCCGAGGATATTGGAAATGGTCGCGGTCGGCGCGATGGCGAGGCAGTTCGAATTGCGCATCCCTTGGGCGGCGATCTTCGCGCGCAACGCTTCCCAATCCAGGCGCGCCGTGCGGTCGACGAGCACAGGCACGCCGCGTTCTTTTTCCAGATGCTCCAGCGTGTCGAGCGGCAGCATGCCGCGGTCCCACTTCGATCCGGCGTAGCTGTCGTAGCGCCCGCGCTCGGCCGCGAGATCGCTGCTGGCGCCGTAGGCATAATAGGCGATGGCCTCGAGCGCCTCGTCGTTGAAAGCGACCGCCTCGGGCGTGTCGAAGGCGATCTTCTTATCGTAGAGCGCATCCTGCATCCCCATCACGCCGAGGCCCACGGGACGATGCCGCCGGTTGGAACTGGCCGCGGCATCGATGGGGTAAAAATTGATGTCGATGACGTTGTCGAGCATCCGCATCACCACGCTGATCGTGGCGCGCAGCTTGTCGTGATCGAGCACGCCATCTTCGCGCAGATGCGCGGCAAGGTTGATCGACGCCAGGTTGCACACCGCCACCTCGTCGCTGCTCGTGTTGAGCGTGATCTCGGTGCAAAGGTTGGAGTTGTGAATGACCCCGGCGTGATTCTGCGGACTGCGCAGATTGCACGGATCCTTGAACGTCATCCACGGATGCCCCGTCTCAAACAGCATCTCCAGCATCCGCTTCCACAGCGCGAGAATGCGCACTTTGCGCGACCACACCTTGCCCTCGGCCGCGAGCGCCTCGTAGTACGTGTAGCGCTCCTCGAAGGCGCGCCCGGAGAGCCCCGGGAGATCGGCCACGTCGTTGGTGCGGAAGAGCGACCACGTCGCGTCCTTCGGCAGCGCGCCGTCGGAGATGGCCTTGAGCCGCTTCATGAACACATCGGGAATCCAATGCGCGGTGTTCATGTTGTGCGTGCGGCGGCGGTCATCGCCCGTTTCCTTGCGCAGATCGAGAAAGTCCTCGATGTCGGCGTGCCAAAGTTCGAGATAGGAGCAGAGCGCGCCAGGCCGCTTGCCGCCTTGATTCACGGCGATCGCGATGTCGTTGGAAACCTTGAGGAAAGGAATCACGCCCGAGCTTTCGCCATTCGTCCCGTGAATGTGCGCGCCCGCGCCGCGGAGCGCCGTCCACGAGCAGCCCAGGCCGCCCGCCCATTTCGAGAGGTGCGAAAAGCGCCGCCACGTCTCGGTGATTTCCTCGATGCTGTCCCCGCAGTAGAGCAGGTAGCAGCTCGAGAGCTGCGAGCGCAGCGTGCCGGCGTTGAAGAGCGTGGGCGTCGAAGAACACGCACGGCGCGACGTGTAGATCCCGTAGAATTCCGCCGCGCGCAGCTCGCGTTTGTCTTCCAGCACGGACAGCCCCATCGCCACGCGCAGCCAGAAAATCTGCGGCGCTTCCATCCGGCGTTTGCGCCCGGTCACTTCATCCTTGGTGAGGATGAGATAACGATCGTAGAGCGTCTGGATGCCGAGGAAATCGAACTGCAAATCGGCAAAAGGATCGAGCGCGGTGGCCAGCGTCTTGAGATCAAACTCCGCCAGTTGCGGATCGAGCCGGCGCAGCGCAATGCCGCGCGGGATGTACTCCAGGAACGCCCGGCGATGCGCTTCCTTCAAGGCTTGCGGGCCGTCGGTGATCTTCCACGGCAGCGTCTCCTCGTAGATATAGCTAAGCAGGATGCGTGCGGAGAAGAAGCGCGCATCGGCATCGAGATCGAGCAGCGATTTTGCATTCAGGATGATCGTCTCGCGCCGCTCGTCCGCCGTGAGATTGATCGACGTGCTGGCCAGCAGCCGCGCCAGCAGATCGTCGTCACCCAGCGAGACCTGCAGCCCGATGCGGGCAAAGGAAATGCGCGCGCGGATGTCGGCGAGCTGCTCGCGCGTCGCCAGTTCCAGTTGCTGCGTGGAATCGTCCGTCGCCGGCTCGCCGCCAAAGGCGCGCTCCGCCGCCCGCCGCACGCGATACTTCCCGTAGGCCAGCGCCACCCGCGCGTGACCCAGCTCGATCAGCGTCTCCTCCACCAGGTCCTGTAGTTGCTCGATGTGGATGAAACTCGGCCGCTCCCGGCGCATGCGATACTCGATCTCCGCCTGCACTTGCAGGCCGATCTGTTCGTCCTGCCCCTCCACGAAACACGCCGAGGCCACCGCCTTGGCGATCTTGTGCCCGAGCCACGGAACCACGCGCGGCTTGCCGGAAATATCCCCCGGCAAATCGCGCCGGATCACTTGCGGAAATTCCGGCGCGCCGTTGAAAGGCAGATCGTTTTGCAGGACAAACGTGGCGGAGGACGTGCTCATGGGCGGGTTGGGTGCTGAAGGACGACGACGGTGGAATCTTAAATGCTAAATCCGAAATGCTAAATGCGAGGCACGGTGATGCCGCGCTGGGCCTGGTACTTGCCGCCGCGCTCCGCGTAGCTCGTTTCGCACGGCTCCGCGGCGGAAAAAAACAGGACCTGCGCCAGCCCTTCCCACGCATGAATGCGCGCGGGCAGCGGCGTCGTATTGGAAATCTCCAGCGTCACGTGCCCTTCCCATTCCGGCTCGAAAGGCGTCACGTTCACGATGATCCCGCAGCGCGCGTAGGTGCTCTTCCCCACGCAGAGCGTCAGCACATCGCGCGGGATGCGGAAGTACTCCACGCTGCGCGCCAGGGCAAACGAGTTCGGCGGCACGAGACACGATTCCCCCTTGATGTCCACGAACGCGCGATCGTCGAACGCCTTCGGATCGACCACCGCGTTGTAAACATTGGTGAAGACCTTGAACTCATCCGCCACGCGCAAATCGTAGCCGTAGCTCGACAGCCCGTAGCTGATCACCGGCGCGTCGTTCGCCCGGCGCACGAGCTTGTCCTCGAACGGCTCGATCATCCCGTGCTCCTGCGCCATGCGGCGGATCCAGTGGTCGGCGTGAATTCCCATGGTCGTCAAATCAGGTCGTCTTCCGCCGTGTTCTTCAGGCTGCCGCTCGTCTGGTACTCGGTCACGCGCGTCTCGAAAAAATTCTTCTCCTTGCGCAGGAAGATCACCTCATCCAGCCAGGCAAACGGATTCAACTTCACCCCCGAGAGCGCCGGCAGATCCAGCCCCGCCAGCCGCCGGTCCGCATTGTATTCCACATAGGTGACGAAATCCGCCTGCGTCATCCCCACGCCATCTTCCGGCAGGCAATCGCGCACGAATTCCTTTTCCAGCTCCACCCCCTCGCGCATGAACTCCACCAGCTCGGCGCGAAACTCCGGCGTCCACACATCCGGATTCTCCGCGATGAGCTGGGTGAGAATATAGCGCCCGAGCTCGATGTGGTTCGACTCGTCGCGCAGCGTGTATTGGAACATCTGCCCGATCCCCGTCATCTTGTTCTGCCGGTGCAGCGAGAGGATCATCGCGAACAGCGCGTAGAACTGCGTCCCCTCCATCACCTGCGTGATCCCGAAAATCGCCTTGGCGAACTTCTGCTTGTTCACCGTCTGCGTCAGGTCGATCCCCATCTTCAGCTCCGGCATGTGCCGGGTGATGAAGGCATTCTTCCGCTGCACGCTCGGGATGTCGCTGAACTTCGCCGTCACCTCATCCAGGTCGATATTCAGCGAGCCGATGATGTGCAGCAGCGAATCCATGTGGATCGACTCCTCCGCGATGTGCCGCAGCGAAGCGTGCTTCAGCTCCGCCGCCGTCAGGTTGTCCTCGATCACGTGCAACACGGAGTCGCCCACGATCCCCTCCGCCGCCGAAAAATAGCCCACCCCCATCTCGATGATCCACCGTTCCTTGGGCGACAGCACCCCCGTGTTCCACTGCTGCGAGTCGCGCGTCATGTCGATCACGTCCGGCTCCCAATGGTTCGCCTTCATCTGCTTATAGATGCGGTAGGCCTCGTGATACTTCAGCGGCAGGATATTCAGCTCCGCACTGCGCTGGCCATTGATCACCCGCTTGCCCGCCAGCCGCGCCCGCGCCTTCGTCTTGTCCAGGCGGAACGTCTTCGCCCCCATTTGATACACCACGAAATCGCCCTCCTCGCGCGCCGCGAGATCCTCCGCAGTGAACGACAAAGCCGTCGCCGCGCCCGCGGGCGTGGCAGTGGGAGATTCGGGAAAAACAGTGCTCATGGAAATAAGGATACGAAAACCGGCGGGCCCTTGCTCGCCAATGCAGGGACGTTTTATTTCACGGGGAGAGGAAAGACAAATTCCGGGCACAAAAAAGCCCCCGGCTCTACCCTCTCGCAGCAAGGTAGTGAGGAAAACCGAAGGGCTGCACCGTGCGGCACCGCGGGCTTCGAGAGCCCCGGCACCCGCCCGGATCAGACTATCAGAATCCCATCCGGTCGTTGGCGCGACCGTTTGGCCGGCCCAGGATGAGTGGGCCGCAGTTGGATGAGGAGTGAAAAAGCAGGTCTTCTGGCTCCGAAGTCGTCCTACTCGCCCCGCCTTACCGCGCCTTAGTGGAGGCACAGTGGCAAAATGAGGCTTTCGTCGTTCGTTACAGCGGCGCTACCGCTCGGGATTACGTCCACGCATCACTGCGCAACCGGCACCCGATTCCCTATTCTTCCGTGGCCATAGCCACAGACACTTTTTCCAGCAGAAACCACAACATATGGTGTCCGCATTCAAAGAACCACCCACATATTGGGCTCAAGCGGCATTCCTGTCAACCCACCTTTCGCCCCTTTTTTCTCCCCAAAACACACCCGCGCCACCGGCCTCCTCTCACTGCAACACCCGTCGCGGCGGAAGGCGATTGGATAATCGGAGCTAAGGCGATAGCGTTCCCATGGCTTTGGTTTAGAAGAGAAACCTATGAAACCTACCCCCCATGACAGCACCGGCGCGTCCGGTCTCGATCGGCGATCTTTTTTCCGCACGGCTCTGGCCGGTGCAGGTGCCATGGCGGTGCCGAATTTGCTGCCCGCCGCCGAGGCCTGGGGTCCGGTGGGCACGGAGCGATTTGCGGAGCCGGGACGCGAGCTGCCCCTGGTCAGCGATGCCGATGTCATCGTGTGCGGCGCCGGGCCCGCGGGAGTGAGCGCGGCGATCACCGCGGCGCGCGGCGGGGCGCGGGTACGCTTGTTTGAATGGCGGGGTTGCGTGGGCGGCGTATGGACGGCGGGGTTGTTGGGCTATCTGCTCGATTTCAATAAACCGGGTTTCGCCCGGGAGCTGGCCACCAAGCTCGATGAACGCGGCATCCGGCGCGGGAAGAGCAAGGGGTCGATCACCTATGAGCCGGAGGGTATGAAGTTGTTGCTCGAGGATTTGCTGGTGGAAGCGGGCGTGAAATTTCAACTGCACACCCGCGCGGCCGCCGCCTACCGGGAGGGCCGCCGCCTGGCGACCCTGGTGACGGAATCGAAATCGGGCCGGCAGGCGTGGCGCGCCCCGGTCTTCATCGACACCACGGGCGACGGCGATCTCGGCTCACTGGCCGGGTGCGAATGGGAGATCGGCGAGGCGAAGGATTGCCCGTGCCAGCCCATGTCGCTGAATGCGCTGCTCGTCTGCAAGGACGCGGCGGCGCTGGCGCCCTTCATCCACGTGTCGGATCCCGACGCCTCGGTGGCATTGTCGAAAAAGGCGTTTCTCGCCGAGATCCAGCGCACCGGCTTTTTCCCCTCCTACAGCAACCCCACGCTCTGGCAGGTGCGGGACAATCTCTTGCTGGTCATGATGAACCAGGAATTCGGCATCAAGCCCTGGGATGCAGCCGAGGTCACGGCTGCGACCGTGCGCGCACGCAGCGAGCTGAATCGGATCGTGAATGCCTTGCGCGGGCTGGGCGGTCCCTGGGAAAGCCTCCAGATCGCCGCCACCGCCGAGCAAATCGGCGTGCGCGACGGACGTCGCATTCGCGGCCGTTACGTGGTAACGGAGCAGGACATTGTGTCGGGCGCCCGCCACGAGGATGCCGTGGTGCGGCCGACCTTCGGAGTGGACATCCACGCCGTGACCGCAGAACTCAACAAGACCAAGGCGATCGAGACCAAGGGGATCAAAGTAAAACCCTACGACATTCCCCTCCGCGCCCTGATCGCCCGGGACGTCGACGGCCTGCTGATGGCCGGCCGCTGCATCAGCGGCGATTTCATCGCGCACGCCAGCTATCGCGTGACCGGCAACGCCACCGCGATGGGTGAAGCAGCGGGTGCAGTGGCTGCCATCGCCGCCAAAAGCGGGCGTCCGCCGCACGAGGTGGAGTGGAGTGAAGCCGTGGCGCTGCTCACGCAGA
>NZ_JBDUCX010000295.1:0-7799 GCF_040003245.1 Chthoniobacter sp. | reverse complement strand
GGTGCATGGTTCGCCGGTGACGTTGATCACGTCCTTGATGGCGATCGGCACGCCGCCGAGCGGAAGCGACACATCCGCGCTTTCCGCGATTTTCAAGGCGGCGTCGAAATCGCGCGAGAGATAGCCGTGAATCTGCGGGTCCACCCGGCCGATGCGGGCCTCGAGGGCGCGCACCACCTCGGTGGGCGACACTTCTTTCGCGCGTAGCTTTTGCTGCAACCCGGCGATGGACAGAGCGGTGAGTTCCATGCGCTACTCGATGACCTTCGGCACGACGAAGAGCTGGTTCGCGGAGCGCGGCGCATTCGCCAGCGCCTGCTCGGCCGTGAACCAGTCGCGCGCGACGTCATCCCGAAAAACATTGAACACCGCGTTGGCGTGCGCGGTCGGCTCGACGCCGCTCACGTCCACCTGCTCGAGCTTTTCGACGTAGGCGAGCACTTGCGTGAGCTGCGCCTGGAACTTGGCGATCTCTTCTTCGCTCAAATGCAGGCGCGCCAGTTGCGCGGTGTAACGGACGTCAAAAACGGCACTCATAGGGACGGGGAGTAGAGCGGGGGATGGCGCGACATTCAACGCCGAACATCGCGAGGCGCGGGCGTGCGCCGGATCACTGCTGGTGCGTGAAGAGGAAGTAGGCCCAGTAGACGACCGCGGCGAAACCGAAAAGGAGGATGAAGAAAAGGAAACGACCACGGCGGCGCTCGGCACGCAGGCTCTTCTGCCGGGCGGGCATGGCCGCGTTCAGTTCGAAGCCGTGACGGGGGTCCTGCAAGGCCACACGGGAGCCGCGGCGGGCATCAGTGCGGCTGGCGCGCTTGATGAGTTCCTCGCGGCGCACGCGCGCCTGTTCCTGGCGGATCTTCGGCGCATTCTTGATGAGGCTCTCATTCCGCTCGATCTCAGCCCGCAGCTTCTCCTGCTGCTCGGTCAGCGCGCGCGCCTTGTCGTCGAGCGGGCTGGAAGGCTTGGACTTTTCCGGCTTCCGGCGTTTGGGGAGCATGAGCACTTTTATTTATTAAAAACTGCCACGAGGACCACGATGATCAGGATGCCGAGGGCGAAGAGCGGCAGCGTGAAAGCGAAGCCCGCCTTGAGCCAATACATGAAATCTTTCTGCTCCACCGCGGTGTATTCGGGCTGGTAGCCGATGCTGGCGGCCACGGGATCGGAGCCGTCGCTTTCCTTGTTGGAACTGATTTTCGGAAGCGAGCTGGAATACTCCGCGCGCGAATCATCCACCACGCTGAGCGACTTGGTGAGCTCCTTGTTGATGTCGAGGCCTTCCCAGGCCTTGGGATTGATCGAATCGAGTGCGTCGAGGTGGGCGGAAAAAGATTCGTGGATGCTGGCGAGCAACTCCACGCGCTTCTTCGCATCGTAAGTCTCGCGTTCGAGCACCACCACGGCACGGGTAAATTTGTCGACCATCTCCGCCTTGCCGGCTTGCAACTGCTCCTGCCGGCGGCTGAGCTCCTCGAGCTCGCGCTTTTGTTTCTCGATCGTCTCCTGCTGGCGCTTGAGCGCGTAGAGCTGTTCCTGGGCCTTCTGTACTTGGTTGTCCAGGTGTTCTCCCGCGAGGGATTCATCTTCGGGGAGATCGAGGAATTGGTCGTCGGAGCGCGTGCGGTCAGCCATGGTGTGCGTGGGTCACCCGCGAGCGTAGCGGGCGCAATTTATATTTCCAGATTTTTCACGCGGCGAATCGCGAGTAAGAGCGGAAATAGCATCACGGTTAGGCTCAGGATCACGACCAGGAGGTAGGGCAGGAGCGGCGGAATCGACCACGGAAATTTCGTCACCCGCGCCAGGTCCGGCAGCGCCACCGTGGCGACAAACGTGGTGATGTAAAGAAAGCTGGCCACGAGGCACAAGGTGCCGCCAAACCCGCTCACGATCTTGCTCGGGTTGTCTTCCTTGAAATTGGGAAACAGCGCCCCGAGGCCCACCGCCAGCCCGCTGAGGGTGGCGCTCATCAGCGCAATCGCCAGGGCAAAAAAGCCGACCCGCAGCCACGGCAGGTGCAACATCACGCTCGAGGTCACCATCAGGCTCACGGTGATGACGGAGGTGGTAAAACAACTGGTCCAGAATTTCTGCAACAGCACCTTTTGCATGCCGATGGGGGCAAGACCGACGATCCAGAGCAGGCGGCCCTCGAGCGAAAACTGCGGGAAGACAAAGCGCGTGGTCAGCGTCGAGAGGGTGAGCGAGGACGCCGCCAGGTTCAGGTAGCTGATCATCGTTTCCCAGAACGGACTGGAGAAATTAAAGGCCACGTTGCGGAGGTTGATCACGTAGATGCAGAGCAACCCGAAAAAGATCATGAACTGGATCCACTGCGCCGGGTCGCGCCAGAAGAGGCGCGCATCCTTGAGCACCAGCGCGGCGACCGGTGGCGACCAGGGGCGGATGAGATTGGTGACACGCTCCAGCAGCTCCGGCTTGCGGTCACGCTGGCGCCGCGCCACCGCCTGGCGCTGGAACCGTGCGGCGCGCGAGCTCAGCGCCACCGTCCAACTGCCGAAGAAACAGCGGCCGACGATCTCGAAGCCGATGAGCAGACCCATGAGCGCGTAGCTGAGCAGCAGGAGGAAGGAAAACAGGCCCTGCCGGGTGAGCCCTTCGCTCCAGGCGAGGATCGTCTGGGCGAGCCACGCGCTGGGGAGAAAGGGATTCACGCTCAGCCGGGTGTGGCGCAGCAATTGATCGAAGGAAAGGATGTCCTCCGGGGCGAGGGCGTCGGCGTCGGTCACCGGCTTGATGCCCGCGATGAGCAGCGCGAGCACGCCCAGCGCGATGACCAGCACGATGTTCTTCACGTCGCGATGGCCGAGCACGCGCACCAGGAAAATCACCGCCCAGGACCCGAGCAGGGCCGGGATGATGACGAAAGGGATGAAGACCAGCGCCACTTGCAGGAAGAAGATCGACGGCGCCTCGTGCACCTTGCCGTAGGCCAGCATGAGCGGTGCGCTGAGGAAGAGCAGCGCCCAGCTCGACACCGCGAGCGCCTCGAGGAATTTCCAGCGGTAGATATTCTGCGGCGGCAATGGCAGCGAGAGCAGCCAGGTCGTCTCCCGGCTCTTGAAGAGCGTGGAGTAGCCGATGATCAAGTTCGAGAACACCAGCATGACAAAGAAGAACCCGAAGACGAGATAGATGAGCCGCTGCGAGAGCAGGCTGCCCACGAGCGGGAAGCGGTAGAGAAAATTCAGCCCCTCGAAAAACAGCCAGTAGCCCAGCGCCAGGTAGCCGAAGACGAAGCCCGCCAGGACGACCAGCATGGCCGGCGATTTCTGCCAGATCCCGCGCCACCGCGCCACGAACGACCGCCATTGCACCCAGAAGAGCAGGCGGAAAAGCGCCAGCGTCGAGAGCAGGCGCGGAGTGGAGGTGGAGGCGGCTTCCATCGATGGTCCGGCGATCCAACAGCAGTGCCGGGATGTCCGCAAGAGGATGTATGCGGGACGGGGCAAAAACGAGCGAACGGCGGCCCACGCGCCGCGCCGCAGATGGAGGAAGAATCGCGATTTTTTGCCCCAAATAGGTCGTTTTTCGCAATGGAGCCAATGGAGCCAATGGAGCCAATGGAGCCAATGGAGCCAATGGAGCCAATGGAAGCTGTCACCCCGCTGACACTCTCTCGCCCGCCACGCGCCACGCGCCGACGCCGGAGGCGTCAAAGAGATTAGCCCCGGGTCGAGCGAGCTTGCGAGCGACCACCCGGGGTATCGAAAAGAAAGCGTAGCTCCAACCGTCCCGGCCTCTGGCCGCATCCTCCGTCGGTCCGCAGAAGCGATGCGGCTGCGCCGGGACGGTTGGAATGTCCGCTTTGGGGGCTCGGTACCCCGGGTGGTCGCTCGCGGCTCGCTCGACCCGGGGCTAATTTCTGTTGTCCCTTCAGGACACCCGGCCCACGGGAAAGGCTTCGCCTTCGTCGCGCTTTGGAGTAGGGAAACGCTCATGCGCTTCCCCCTCGCCGCCCTCGTCCTGTTCCTCGCCTCCACCGCCGTGCTCTGCGTCGCGGGGGAGATCACTCCCGAAGCCAAACGCGTCGTCTCCGTGCTCGAATCCATGCACGTCGAGGAGCATTGGATCGCCGGCGCGATTGTCGATTGGCGCACCGGCGACCCCACGGGCAAGGCCGTCACCGACACCGGCAAGCACACCCATTGCAGCCAGTTCGCCGCCGCCGCCTGCGAAAAGCTCGGCATCTACATCCTGCGTCCGCCGGAACACAGCGCCGTGCTCCTGGCCAATGCCCAGTTCGACTGGCTGGCCGGGGAAGGCCGCACCGGCGGCGGCTGGACCCCGGTGGCCGATGGCGTCGCCGCGCAAGACGCCGCCAACCGCGGCCAGGTCGTCGTCGCCGTCTGCCAGAATGCCGACCCGAAGAAATCCGGCCACATCGCCCTCATCCGCCCCGGCAGCAAGACCCCGGAGCAAATCGCCGCCGAAGGCCCGGACGTGATCCAGGCCGGCGGCACCAATTTCACTTCCACCAGCCTGAAGCGCGGCTTCGCCAACCACCCGCAAGCCTTCCCCAAGGGCGAGATCCGCTTCTACGCCCACGCCCCCGCGGCGGGGCATTGATCTGCGAGGCGGGACTTGAGGTAGCTAAGCGACAAAACTCACATCGATGGAAGTACCGCCAGATTCCCGAAGCGCTCCCCCGCCGCTGCCAGAGCGAGGAGCCAGTAAAGTTGCGAAAACCGAAAAACCGTTTCTCAAAGCGTTCGCCAGCGGCGGAGTCTTGTATACTGCCATCGTTGGTATGATCTTGCTCGGTGGAGAGCAGAATATAGCTTACCGCGCTACTTACACTTTCATGTCATGCTTGGTGGCAACAGGGGCGACCGCCATTTGGTGCTATAAAGACAAACAAGTATGGTCGTGGGGCCGGATCATCGGGACCGTGGTCGGTTTTTATGTCGCAGTGGTCTTCATCCAAATGCAAGGGAGCGCTCAGAAATGATATCAACGACCGGTCAACTTTGCTTCGCTGAAGAGGGCGAGTTGATGGCTGCCGTTCCCGCCACTTAGAGCCGCTCTGGCGGTTCCTCGCGCACCACTACGGTCTGCGGAGACGGGACATAACGCACCCCTCGCGCCATTTCCTCGCGCTCCCGCTGGCGCATCCGTGCGCCGATCTTATGCACGTCGTAATTGCATTCCCGGGCGACCTTCTCGCGCACGCGATGGATTTCCTCGAGTAGATCGTTATCGTTCACGGTTTGGAAGGTGGCAGAAGTTCGTCCGGGTTGCAAATCACCGGGCAGACGTATCCGGCTGCGGCGCAAATGCGTTCGACCCGCCGCACGATGCTCAGATTGTGAATGTGGGTGCAGTTCCAAGTAAGGAGGAAATCCATGCCATGCACCGCAGCAGTGGCGATGTGAAAGGCATCCGTCGCCGCCTTGGCAGGAATCAATTCGCCCTCCAGCAGTTTTCCCGCGAGGTCTTCCGCTTCCTCGGTGGTGGGCAGGACCGGGACGTTATCGAGCAAGGCCAGACGTGCTGCCGCCAAGGCGGGGTTTCCTTCGGCCGCTTCCTCACGCACAAAAGCCGATGTGTAGAGATCGTATTTGTGCCGGTGATCGTTCCACCAGTCCTCCGTGACTTCCTGATGCGCCGCGAGCCGCAGATCCCGACTGCGCCGCGCCGTGAGATAGCTCGGGATCGTCGTTTCGAGATAGAGGCGCGGCAGACTCATCGCCGGTCAGGATGCCCGGCGTAGAAGGTAGCGTCAACGTGATCAGGCGCTGGCCCGAGCGTGGTTTTGCATCGCGCTCGGAGTTCGTGATCCATCGATGTGCGGTGTGTCAGACGCGAGGACTTCCGCCACTTATTCCTTCGTCACCCACTCCCAGGCTTTTTCCAATTCGCGGAAGGCGCGGATGTGGTCGGAGGGGGCGAGTTGCTCGGCCATTCTCGCCATGCCGAAGGAGCCGGGGTCGGTGACCAGGATGGCCCAGCGGGCGCCGTTGGTCCGGGTGTCGTTTTTTTCCATGTAGGCGACCATGCTGCGGATGTATTCGCCGTCGGCCGGGTGCATGATGTAACGGCGGTCGAGCAGCAGGCCGAAGCCGGGGACGTAGGCGGGGTCGCTGAAAATCTGCTCCATGGTGGATTCCCATTCGGCGAAGAGCGGCTGGGAACGGTAGGTGACGTGCACGGATCGACGGGCGGGGTCGATCGTGTAAATCAGCGGGCGTTTCATGGGCGGGTGGCTTTCGTATACAGATTTCCCCGACCCCTCAACCTCAAGTGGTGGTTGCATGGTTCCGGGCATCCTTTCGTGTCGTCAGAGCAGTGGCGGCTGAGCTAAACGGTGGCCAGGGGAACGGTCCTGCTGTGAGCGAGAGCGTCGTTGCCTGCGGTAGGGAAGCCGCGCCGCCGGGTTCCCTCGAATGGGTGTGTGGGGACATGGTGGATGGCGGGACGAGCAATGGTCATTCCGCGCGCAGGACGGGTCGGCCGCCGCCGCTTTTCCGCGCACCCAAAAGTGGGAAACCCGGCGGCGCGGCTTCCCTACCGCGGCTTGATTTTTCGGCACTCGCGCTGGGTGCGCGGACTTGAAGCAGTGGGCAGAGTCGGATAATCAGGGCGCTCACGACTGCGATCCCGCCCATTTCCCCTCATGCTTCCTCACCGCCTCTCCCCCATCACGAAACTTGGAAAGCGCTGCGTCCTGCTCGGGACTTTGCTGGTGCTGCTGACGCCTTGGGCGGGGGCGGAGACGCCGGCGGCTCCGCAGGCGGATGTGCCGCCGCCGTGGGCGTATCCGATCGATCCTCCCGGGGTGGTGGCGCCGAAGGATGACGGCACGTTGCGGCACGTGCCGGATAGCACATTGGCGCTCACGTTGAGCCAGGTGAAGGATGGCTTTGTGTCGCCGGACTGGCATCCGGGCGATCATCCGCCGATGCCGGGGATCGTGGTGCATGGGAACAAGCCGGCGGTGATGGCGTGCTGCTATTGCCACCGGGCCACGGGCACGGGCGGGCCGGAGAATGCCAGCCTGGCGGGCTTGCCCGCGTCCTACATCATCCAGCAGATGGCGGATTTCAAAAGCGGGGCGCGGGTGACGGCGCTGCCGCTGCGGGCGCCGCAAAAGAACATGATGGCGCTTTCCAAGGCGGCGACGGCGCCGGAGGTCGAAGAGGCGGCGGCTTATTTTTCCAGCCTGAAGTTGCAGCCGATCATTCGCGTGGTGGAGACGGACACGGTGCCGAAGACCGAGGTACACGGCTGGCACCTGGCCGATCTCAAGACGGGGGAGAAGGAGCCGATCGGCCAGCGGGTGATCGAAGTGCCGGAAGACCTGGAGCGATTTGTGAGTCGTGATTCGCGCGTGCAATTCATCGCCTATGTGCCGACTGGGAGCATCCAAAAGGGCAAGGCGCTGGCCAGCACGGGCGACGGCGGCCGCACGGTGCAATGTGCGATCTGTCACGGCCCCGATCTGCGCGGGCTCGGGCCGATTCCGGGGATTGCGGGGCGTTCGCCGAGTTATCTCGTGCGCCAGCTTTACGATTTCCAGCACGGCACCCGCGCGGGGATCAGCAGTGCGCTGATGAAGCCGACGGTGCAGAATCTCACGACCGATGACATGGTCGCGCTGGCGGCGTATGCGGCTTCGCTGGCGCCGTAGGGCGGCATGCATATTTGACGCCGGGCATCGGAGCAACGCCAACGGCGTTTAATCTATCAGCCCAGGGTTGCGAGGCACGAGCTACCCTTGAGCCTGTATCGATTTTTCGGACAGAATTGGGTAAGCTGAAGCAGACGACTTC
>NZ_JBDUCX010000294.1:0-7799 GCF_040003245.1 Chthoniobacter sp. | reverse complement strand
ATCGCGATCTGCCGTTCGACGAATTCACCATCGAGCAACTCGCCGGCGACCTGCTGCCCAATGCCACGGAACAGCAGAAAGTGGCCACCGGTTTCCATCGGCAGACGCTGACGAATCGCGAGGGCGGCGTGGACAAGGAAGAGTTTCGCTGCAAGGCGACGGTCGACCGCACGAGCACGACGGGGACGGTCTGGCTGGGGTTGAGCGTCGGGTGCGCGGAGTGCCACTCGCACAAGTTCGATCCGATCAGCCAGCGCGAGTTCTATCAGCTCTACAGCTTCTTCAATAACGCTTCCGAGCGGGATATCCCGACGCCGACGCCGGAGGAATTGGCGGAGCAGCAGAAGGCGATGGAAGTGTGGCAGAGGCAGTTCACCGAGCTCGAGCGGCCGCTCCAGGCGTATCTGTCGCAGATCACCCGCGGGCGGCTGGCGGATTGGGAGACGAACCTGCATCTTCCGGCGGAGCGCTGGGCGGTGCTGCCCCCGACGCGCCTCGCGGCCATCATGGAAGGGGCCGAGGAGCAGTTCACGGCGCAAAAGGATGGCTCCGTCATTCCGCGGGCCCGCGATGGCGTGCGGACCCGGTATCGGATCGTCGTTGAGCCGCCGCGCGGCGCCACGGGTCTCCGATTGGAAGCGCTGGCCGATCCGGGCAAGGCCGTGGGCAGCGGGAAGGACGGCGGCTTCGGCCTGTCGGAATTTTACGCGACGATCGAGTTGCCGGGTGGCGAGACGCAGCGGCTGAATTTTGTGCGGGCGACCGTCGACTACGGCGATGATGCCAGGAGCGCGGAGAAGATCGTCGACAATGACCGCACGTCCCATTGGACGGTGAGCAAGCAAGCGAAGGCGTCGCACGCGGCCGTTTTCGAACTGGCGCAGCCCCTCGTGCTGCCGGAAGGCGCGCGGTTCGAGTTGCACGCGGAATTCTTTACCGTGGGAGTGATGTCGCATTTCCGCATCGCGGCGACGAATGACGCGGGGCCTTTCACGCCGGACGTGACGCCGGATGCGATCCGGCAAATTGTCGAAACGTCGGTGGATCATCGGACCGAGGCGCAATGGAAAACCCTCACGCGCTATTATGCCGAAGTGGCGGATGCGGAGGGCCGGAAGCTGAACGAAGCGGTGCTGGTGCAGCAGGCCAAAAAGCCGGTGCTGAAAGCAACCATGGCGCCGGTCATCGCGGCCGACACCCGCGCGACGCACGTGCATATCCGGGGCGATTTCCTGCAGAAAGGCGACGAGGTGCAGCCGGGCACGCCTGCGTTCCTGCCGCCATTCCAGCCGCGGGGCGCGAAGCCAGACCGGCTCGATCTCGCCCACTGGCTGGTCTCGGCGGAGAATCCGCTCACGCCGCGGGTGCGGGTGAATCACATCTGGCGGCATCTGTTCGGGCGCGGGCTGGTCGCCACGGAAAACGATTTCGGCACGCGAGGAGATAAAGCGACGCATCCGGAGTTGCTGGACTGGCTGGCGAATGACTTTCGCTCGACTGGCTGGAGCCAGAAACGGTTGATCAAGGAGATCGTCCTGTCGCAGACGTATCGGCAGTCGTCGAGTTGGCGGAGCGACCTGGCGCAGCGCGATCCGCTCAATTCTTTGCTCGCGCGGCAAGGGCGATTCCGGCTCGAAGCCGAGGCAGTGCGCGACGTGAATCTCGCGGTGAGTGGACTATTGAATTCGAAGATCGGCGGGCCGAGCATCAAGCCGCCGCTGCCGCCGGACCTGGCGGCGCTGTCGTATGCGGGCGGCTTGAAGTGGACCGAGAGCCCCGCCGCCGAGCAATATCGCCGCGGCCTCTACATTCATTTCCAGCGCACCGTGCCGTTCCCGATGCTGGTGACTTTCGACGCACCGGAATCGAATGTCGCTTGCACGCGTCGCGAGCGTTCGAACACGCCGTTGCAGGCGCTGACGCTGCTCAATGATGGCACCGCGGTGGAGTGTGCGCGCGGGCTGGGGCGCAGGATCGCCGGGCAGAGCGGGGGTGTTCCGGACCAGATTCGTTACGGGTTCCAGTTGGTGATTGGCCGCCCGCCCGAGCCGGCGGAGATGGCGCGCTTGCAGCAATTTTATGAATGGCAGGGGCAGACGTTTCGCAACGATCCCGACGCTGCGCGCAAGTTGATCGGCGGGAAGTTCGACGGCGATCCGGTAGGCGCCGCGACGCTGGTGGCAGTGAGCCGCGTCTTGCTCAACCTGGATGAATTGATCACCCGCCCTTGAGGCGCACGAAAACCGACACCATGAAACGCGATCTCGATCTCCACGAATTGGTGAAAATGACCCGGCGCGATTTTCTGACCACCAGTTCGAGCGGCATCGGCGGTCTGGCGCTCGCTTCCATCCTCGGCCAGCAAGGCCTGCTCGCGCCGCGCGCCGAGGCGGGCACCGGACCGATGGCAGTGCGGGCCGCGCATTTCCCGCCGAAGGCGAAGGCGTGCATCTGCATCTACATGGAAGGCGGCCCGTCGCAGATGGATCTCTTCGATCCCAAGCCGAAGCTCCTCGATCTCGACGGCCAGAAGCTGCCCGACTCGATGACGAAGAATGTCCGCTTCGCCTTCCTGCAAAAGGACACGGCCCGGATTTTGGCCAGCCATCGGACTTTCGCGCGGCACGGGCAGAGCGGGATGGAGTTCAGCGATCTGCTGCCCAACCTGGCCTCGTGTGCGGACGACATTTGCATGATCCGCTCGATGCACACCGAGCAGTTCAATCATCATCCCGGGCAGATCATGATGAACTGCGGCTCGCCGCTGATGGGCCGGCCGAGCATGGGAGCGTGGGTCACCTACGGGCTCGGGAGCGAGAGCGATAATCTGCCCGGTTACGTGGTGCTCACCGCCGGGCGCGGCACCAGCGCGGGCGCGCAAAACTGGGCGAGTGGCTTCCTGCCGACCAGCTACGCCGGCGTGCTCTTCCGCAGCCAGGGCGACCCGGTGCAGAACCTGAGCAACCCGCCGGGCGTCACGCCGCAAATGCAGCATTACGGCATCGACGCCATCAAGGACTTGAACGCCATGCGCCAAAAGGCCGTGGGCGATCCGGAGATCGCGAGCCGCATTGCCTCGTATGAGTTGGCGTTTCGGATGCAATCGAGCACGCCGGAATTAATGGATATCTCCGGCGAGCCGGAAGGGATCCAGCGCGCCTATGGGCTCGATCGCACGGAGCCCGACATCAAGGCGGATCGCGGCGGCGGCAAGGGCTCATACAAGAGCTTCGCCAAGAACTGTCTGCTCGCACGGCGGCTCGTGGAGCGGGGTGTCCGCTTCGTGAATATTTTCCACGCTTCGTGGGATCACCATTCCAACCTCGATAGCGAACTCACCTGGAATGCCGGCATGGCCGATCAACCGATCGCGGCCTTGATCCAGGACTTGAAACAGCGCGGTTTGCTCGATTCCACGATGGTCGTGTGGTTGAGCGAGTTTGGCCGGACGCCGCTCGGGGAGAACCGTCCCGGCTTCGCCAAAGTGACGGGCCGCGATCATCATCCGGTTGCGTTCACGCTCTGGATGGCCGGGGGCGGGGTGAAGGGCGGGACGGTCATCGGGCAGACCGACGACTTGGGCTGGGGCATCGTGCGAGACCCGGTGCATGTGAACGACCTGCACGCCACGATCCTGCATCTCTTCGGGCTCGATCATGAAAGGCTGATCTATCGCTTCCAGGGGCGCGATTTCCGGCTCACGGATGTTGCCGGGAAAGTGGTGAAGGCGGCACTGGCGTGAGGCTCGGCGTGCGCTTCAACGCGGCTTCCGTTTTCTCCATTCGTCGGACGCGTAATACTCCCGCCACTCCTTCAGAATCAATGCCTCGACCTTCTGCTGGTATACCGGAGTATTGCGAACGATCAATTCATCCCTGCGGACGATATAGACGGTACTCTTTTCCGGAGGGGACGTAACTCCGTCTGACCAAAGCCAGGCCGTTGCGCTGGGCTGGTCGGGCTCACGAAGTTGTTCCCATTCCTTCGGCGCAGGCGAATGTTCTAACAATGCCTGCTGTAGCTGCGGCGGCGACCGATATGTTCGCGACACCAGATTGGGATGAGGTGCTTTCGTGAAATAAACCCGCGTGTCCCGCAATGTGACGTAACCCTTGGCCCTGCTCGCGACCGCGTGGAGCGCGTCGGCGAGAGATACTTTGCTCGCGGAATAGGAAATCTTTTGCTCGGGTGGAAAAGCTTGGGACTCTTTTTCGACGATCAGGAGGTCCGGTGGCGATTCGCTAGGCGGGTTTTCATCTTCGAGGAGAATTTGGACGCCGCGCCTCTCGTGGGGCCGTGGCTGGTCGGAGCGCACACTGAGTTCGGTCAGTCTGGCTGCGGCCTCGTACATGCTGACGTTTTCCAACGTGATCGCGGGCAGGACGATCTTTTGCAGCTTCTTTTGCAGTTCAGCCCCTTCGGGGGCGGTGCCCAAGCCTAGAACCTTGGGCACCTCCGGGCCTGGCTGTGGACATCGGATCGGCAGGACCGGCGGTTCGGAATTCAGAAGGGTCTCGATCCTCGCGAGTTGTTCCTTCGTTGTGTGCGCGGTGAGTTGTGTGTGATCGCCGTTTACGACGACCCTGGCTCCCTCGGGAAAGAAAACGCCCTTATCGGCCAGGAACTGGCGAAAGTCTCCAAATATCATCCCGGATTCTTTGGTATGCCCGTCTCGATCTGCCGGTTCGTAGTAGCGGCGGAACTCACGGGGGATGCGGAAGTCGCGTGTGAAGAGCGGCTCGGGTTCACCGAGATCGACGATGTGAATGCCATCCGGCCAGATCCAATACTGCGTGTGCGCCAGGTCGGTCACGTATTTCAACAGTTCGATCAGCGGCAATTCCGTGAAGGGCATCGTGATCCTCACGTCCTCGGAGTTTTCAATGACAGGGTTGTTTGGTCCTGGGGGTTTCAGTGCGGAATTGGCGTAATGCCAATCCGATGGCGCGACGGGTCCCAAAAAAGTGTGAGTCTCTATGAAAAAGGGAATGTCGATATTGTGGGGGTCTTGCCGCCGGATTTGGGTGCGCAAAGCGGCCACCACTTGCGCCAGGGTCGCCTCGTGGAGTTCGAGCTTGGGGATCGTCATGGTTTCCAGGATGACCTGGATACTGTCTATGGTGAGAGGTGTGGGGCGCGGTTTGGCTGCAATGGCAGCGCTAGTCAGGAAACAACACACGGCCAGCAGGGGGAGGGGAACCTTCACGGGGTGAAGAGTAGCAGAATCTTTGCCGGGTTGAAGTCCTGGCTCTGCTTGGCGAACTTGCTGAAATTGCCGGCCCACGACGGCTGGCCAGATACGCCTGTTGAGTGGACGCGAGAATTCTGTTGCCTAAACCATATTTTCATTAAATACTGAAAGTACGAAATGGAAAAGCAGCCGACCACGAACGCCACAGTGGAAGCCGCGCAACTGGATGCGGCCCGGGATGAGTTTGTGACGCAGTGGGGGGCGATTGGGAATGCCTGGGGGATCAACCGGACGATGGCCCAGATCCATGCGCTGCTCATGATTACGCCGAATGCGTTGACGACGGATGAGGTGATGGAGGAACTGAAGATCAGTCGCGGGAATGCGCATACGAATTTGCGCGAGTTGGTGGGTTGGGGGCTGGTGCGCAGTGTGGTGCGAAAAGGGGAGCGTAAAGAGTATTTTGAGGCAGAGAAGGATGTCTGGAAGATGTTTTGCATCATCGTCCGCGAGCGGAAGCGGCGGGAGATCCGTCCGGCGATCAATGTGCTCAAGGACTGCATCGATCGGGCGGACGGCCTGAAGTCCGCCGAGGCGCGCGCCTTCACCGCGCAGACGAAGGCGCTGTGCGATTTCATGGAGATGGCGGACGGCGTGCTGAGCAAGGTCGTCCGCTCGGAGCGGAGCACGATCGTCCCCTGGGCATTGAAGTTTCTCAAATGAGCGCGTGCTTTCTTTTGACTCAAACTTTCATAAAATACTGAAACAACAGAAACAAAAGGAAACCAAACCATGAACTACATCGTCATCACCTACCTCCTCTACCTAGTCATCAGCGTGGGCCTCACCGTCTGGGTCGCCCGCACGCTGCACAAGAACGGGCGGGTTTTCCTCGTGGATGCCTTTCACGGCAACGAGCCACTTGCCGATTCGATCAATCATCTGTTGCTCGTCGGCTTCTACCTCATGAATATCGGTTACGTCTCGCTGGCGCTGAAGTACGGGGACAAGGCAACCAACCTCGAGGGACTCCTCGAAGCGCTCAGCACCAAGGTGGGCGCGGTGTTGCTCATCCTTGGCGGGATGCACTTCTTCAACCTCTACGTCTTCTCCAAAATGCGGAAACGCGCGTTACTCCACGGCGCGCCGCCGCCGGTTCCGCCGCAGGCCTACACTCCGGTGGTGGAATGAGCGCGCACGATGAAGAAGCTCTACATTCTTTACGACGGCGAGTGCGAGTTCTGCCGCCGCTGCCGGCTGTGGCTCGGGCGGCAACCGGCATTCGTCGCGCTCGCCTTCATTCCATTCCAGAGCCCCGAGGCGGAATGTCGCTTCCCCGGCCTGGCGGGATTGCATCCGGAACAAGAGATCGTCGTGATCAGCGATGCGGGCGCGGTTTGGCAGGGCGGAGCGGCGTGGGTGATGTGCCTGTGGGCATTGCAGGAATACCGCGAATGGTCGCTGCGGCTGGCGCATCCGGCGCTGCTTTCGCTGGCGCGACGGCTGTGCGAAGTGGTGTCGGCGAATCGTTACAAGATCTCGCACTGGCTGAAGAAGGCGCGGAATCACGAAGATCTGCGGCGCAAGCTGGACCTGTTTCCTATCACGCCGCGTTGCGAGGAGGGTGGGCATTGCCGGACCTACTGAGATGAAGATCGTGATTCCAGGCGGTTCGGGACAGGTCGGCACGATGCTGGCCCGCGCGCTGCACGGCGAGGGGCACGAGGTCATCGTCCTCAGCCGACAGCCGACGGGTGTGCCTTGGCGAAGCCTGCCGTGGGACGGAGTGAACCTCGGCGCCTGGGTGGCGGAGATGGATGGGGTAGACGTGGTGATCAATCTCGCCGGTCGCAGCGTGAACTGCCGGTATCATGCGCGCCAGCGGCGCGAGATCCTGGAGTCGCGCGTGAAGTCCACGCACGCGGTCGGCGCGGCCATCGCGTGTGTACGGCGCCCGCCGCGGGTGTGGTTGCAAGCGAGCACGGCGACGATCTATACGCACCGCTATGATGCCGCGAATGACGAGGCCACCGGGGTGCTGGGCGGCGAGGAACCGGATGCGCCGGAGACGTGGCGCTTCAGCATCGAGGTGGCACGCGCGTGGGAGCGGACTTTCGACGAGGCGGTCACGCCCGGCACGCGCAAGGTGAAGCTGCGCTCGGCCATGACGATGAGCGCCGATCCCGGTGGGGTGTTCGCGACGCTGCTCGGCCTGACGCGTTGCGGACTCGGTGGGTCCGTGGGCGAGGGACGGCAATTCGTTTCGTGGATTCATGAGGAGGATTTCATTCGTGCTGTGCATTGGTTGATCGACCGCGAGGAATTCGACGGGGCGGTCAATCTGGCTGCGCCGCAGCCGCTGCCGTATGCGGCGTTCATGCGCGCCTTGAGGGAGGCGGCGGGGATGCCATTCGGATTGCCTACGCCGCGCTGGATGCTGGAGATCGGGTGTCTCTTGCTGCGCACCGAATCCGAACTCGTGCTGAAGAGCCGGCGGGTCGTGCCGGGACGGTTGCTGGCGAGTGGGTTTGAGTTTCGTTACTCCGAATGGCCGGGGGCGGCGCGGGCCTTGTGCGCGGCTCATCGACAGGCGCGCACAGCCTAGGCG
>NZ_JBDUCX010000293.1:0-7826 GCF_040003245.1 Chthoniobacter sp. | reverse complement strand
GAGCTTCGCCTGGATGGCCGGGGAGATCTCGGCGATTTCATCGAGGAAGAGCGTACCGCCGCGGGCGCGCTCGAGGTGGCCTTCGCGGGAGGTCAGCGCGCCGGTGAAAGCGCCCTTCTCGTGGCCGAACAATTCGCTCTCCAGCAAGTGCTCGGGGAGCGCGGAGCAATGGAGCGTGACGAAGGGCGCTTCGCTGCGCGTGCTATTGGTATGAATCACGCGCGCGGCGAGGGTCTTGCCCGTGCCGGTCGGGCCGGAGATGAGCACCGGTGCGTCGCTCGTGCAGGCGTGGGAGATTTCCACGAAGCAGCGCTGCATGGCGGGCGCGGCGCCGATGAGCAGGGAGGGCGAGGATGGCGCGGAGGTGGTTGGCGCCGGCGTGACGCTGGCGAGCTGGCGAATGGTTTCCTGGACTTCGGGCAAGTCCAGGGGCTTCACCAGGTACCCGGCGGCACCGATCTTTTTCGCAGCCACGGCGTTCTCGAGATTGCCGTGCGCGGTGATGATGAGCGAGGGCAGCGTCGGAGCGCGTTGGCGGATTTGCTTGAGCACTTCCAGCCCGCTCATGTCGGGGAGGCCGATGTCGAGAATGACCAGCGCGAAGTCGCCGCGCGCCAGTTCCTCGAGCCCGCGCTGACCGCTGGAGCAGAGCAGGGCTTCGTGCCCGAGACGCTTGCAGACGGCGCCGAGCGCGCTGGCCACGGCGTGTTCGTCTTCGATGATGAGAATGGGTTTCATGGGAGAGTGGGGAGTTGCAGGGTGACGACGGCACCGCCTTCGGGAGCATTGGTGGCGGAGAGCGAGCCGTGGTGCGCCTTGAGGATTTCCGCGGTGACGCTCATGCCAATGCCCATGCCGCCTTCTTTTTCGGAAAAGAAAAGATCGGCGTGGTGGGCGAGCGCGGGAGCCGAGAAGCCGGGGCCACTGTCGTGGAAAACCAGGCGTACCGTGCTGTCGCTTTCGCCGCGAATGGTCACACTGCCGCCGCCGGGCATGGCTTGAATGGCATTCAAGGTCACATTGCCGATGGCCTGGGCGAGGCGGCTGGCATCGACCTTGGCGCGCAATCCGGCGGGCACTTCATTGACGATCCGCACGCGGGCGTGTTCGGCCTGCGGGGTGAGGGAGCGCACGACGCCGGCGACGATTTCGCCGAGATCGGCGGGTGCCATTTGCGGCGATTGCGGTCGGGCGAGAAACATCCATTGCTGCACGAGTCCCTCGATCTTCGACGCCTCGCCGAGCAGCACGGGCAGCGAGTCGCTGGCCGTGCTCGCGAGGTCGCCATTGTGCGCGGAGCCGATGAGCTGGGCGTGCATGCGGATGGCGGCGAGCGGATTGCGAATCTCGTGGGCGAGGCCCGTAGCCATGCGGCCGAGGATGGCGAGGCGCTCGGCCTGCTCGCGGCGGGCGCGCTCGTCGGCGAGTTGCGCGCGGGTGGCGAGATAGGCACGGGCGAGCTGGCCGATTTCATCGGAGCGCTCGGAGCCCGGCAGGGCGCCGCCGGGATCGTTCTCGATATGCGGCAGGCGCTCCGCGAGCAGGCGCAGCGGGCGCACGAAACCGCTGGCCAGCACCCAGGCCAGCGCCACGGAGAAAATCCAGAAAGCCACCAGCAGCGAAAGGGTTTCGGTGCGCACGAGGAACGACCACGCGGGCTCGACGTCGCGCACGAGGATGAGGCTCAAGTCATTCTCCAGCGGCACGGCGATGGCCTCGAACTCGGACCCGGCCCGCACGATCCCCTGCTCCTGCCCGAGCGCACGCAAGAGCTCGCGATACTCCTCCAGCGGGCCGGTCACGGGCGGGATGGTCTCCAGGCTCTGGCGCATCGCGAGGCCGTTGTCGCTGGGCGTCATGTCCCACGCGCGGCGCCGGAAGAACACACGCATATTGAGCACCCGGCTGAGGTAATCCGCGACGCGTTCATTCGCGGGCAGGCGGGCGCTCTTGATAAAATCGGCATTGGTGTGCGCAAGGGTGGCGAAGACATGCCGCGATTCGCGCTGCGCCGCCGCGTGCAACCACAGCGCGAGGGCGGTGGATCCCACCACGACAAAGAGCAAAAAAGGCAGCGCGAGGCGCAGCCAGAGGCTCGAGATGGGACGGACGAACATGCGGTGAGGGATAGAATGTAAACAGCGACAAGACTGGCGAGGTTAAATCCTATCCCGATTTCACGGCGAAATGCGGGCGAACGTGGCTTCGTGTCTCTTTAGCACAGAGCGCGCCGCCCTCTGGCACACCCGCTGCTAGGCCGCGCGCCTGTTCGTTACCACCCAAACACTCAACCCTTGCATGATTCATCCATCTGTCAAAATTGCCCTGCTTTTCCTGGCCTCCGCGTCCGCGGTCGTGGCTGCGGAGACGGCCGCCGCGCCCACCACGCGCCTGCCGGAAACCACGAGCACGGCCCTCACTTCCGTCCTGAGCGAAAACACGCCGATCGGTGAAACCGGACGCCCGGAATGGACCGGCGCCCGCCGCTTCACCGGCACGCGCGTCTACATCCAACAGGAGCCGGGGGAAGTGGGCGTGGAAACCTGGTGGCGGATGAAGAATCATCGCGACGGCTCCAAGTCGCACCGCTTACTGGAGGAGGTGGAAATCGGTCTACCATATCGCATGCAGCTCGATCTCTACAATGACATCGAGGGCGACGATAAGGGACGCTTCCATTACCAGAGCTTCAACGTGGAGCTGCGTTATGCGCTCGCGGACTGGGGCAAGATCTGGGGCAACCCCACTTTGTACGGCGAATACAAGTTCGCCGACAGTCATTGGGGGCCGGACGTGTATGAATTCAAGATCCTGCTCGGCGACCAATTTCTCTCGCGCTGGCACTGGGGCGTGAATTTCGTGTGGGAAGCGGAAACGGCCGGCGAACGCGAACAGGAATTCCAGATCCCGCTGGGCCTGAGCTACTCGGTGATCGATGGCAAACTCGGCGTGGGCGTGGAAGCGCTCTATGACCACGACACCGTGAAGGGCGAGCGCGGGCATCCGGCGCACCAGTTCAACATCGGCCCGAGCCTCCAGTGGCGCCCGACGCCGCGCCTGCACGTCGATCTCTCCTGCCAGTGGGGCACGAACAATCGGTCGGAACGCGAGATCACCTGGGTGATCATCGGCTATGATTTCGGCCGGGTGGGCCACTCCGAGCGCGCCTATACGCCGATGAGCGGCCGGCAGAATTAAGTGTTATCGTCGCGGTATGACCCGCAGCGCGCTCATCTTGTCATGCGCCATTCACGGCAGCGTCCTGGCCTTGGTTGGTTGGTCGTCGCTGTTGGTGGCGCCGCGCCTTGATTCACGCAAAGCCGAGGTGAGCGTGTCTCTTTCGCCCGGGGAGGAAGAGAACGTCCTGTTCATTGACGACTTCCAGACTCCGTGGATGCAGCCTCCGCAAATCGTCCCGCCATCGGCCGAGACGAGTTTTAGTCCGCCAGTGCCGACGTTCAAACCGCCGCCCATGCCCGTGGCGACGATGGAAGCCGCCGCGTCACCCATCTCCACGACGGCCGACATGCCGCAGAAGATGCCGTCCATCGCTCCGGCGAAGAAGGAGCGCGCGCCGCGCACGGCCAGCGCCTCGGCGCGCCGGGGCGCGTCGAGCGGCGCGGTCGCGGGCCTGAGTGCCGGCGGCGGTGGCGGGTCGGGATATGTGCCACCGCAATACCTGCTGCGCTACAAGCCGCCCTACCCGGAGCAGGCCCGTGCGCAACGGTTGGAAGGCGTGGTGCTGCTGTTCGTGGGAGTGGACGCGGCGGGACGTGTGACCAGCGCGAGCATCCGACAGGGATGCGGTCACGCGATGCTGGATCGCGCGGCGCTCGAAGCGGTGCGGTCGTGGAAGTTCACTCCCGCGCGGCAGGGTGACCGCGCCATTCCAGCGACGGTGGAAGTTCCGATCCGGTTCAACTTCTCCGCCTGACCTCTATCCCGGAAAATGAAAACGCCTCTTGGGTGGAGAACCCTAGAGGCGCTTTCTGCTCGGGGAGAGAACGACGCCATTGATAGGGCCGCGGTCTGCGGACAGCAAGGAAATTTTATTCCAATAAATTACGACAATGTAAGTCGTTTTATATAAGATACTTACGGATCTGAATTTCTACTTCGCGGCCGCCGGCGGGGCGGGGTCCGGGGGGACGTACATCTCGGCGTAGCGCTCGATGGACAGGGCGCGGCCGGTTTGCTCGTCGATTTCGATGATCGCGCCGAGGAGCTTCACGGGGCCGCGGGCCACCGGGTAGAGGATCGGGCGCCCGGTGCGGAAGCGCTCGATGATCGGCGAGATCTCGCGGCCGAGGCAGCTTTCACTCGGGCCGCACATGCCGGCATCGCAGAGGAAGGCGGTGCCGCCGGGGAAGATCTGTTCATCGGCGGTCTGGGTGTGCGTGTGGGTGCCGCAGACGGCGCTGACCTTGCCGTCGAGGAAGCGCCCCATGGCGATCTTCTCGCTGGTCGTTTCGCCGTGGACGTCCACGAAAATCACCGCCGTCTCCGCCCGCACGCGCGCGACTTCCGCTTCCATGGCAAGAAAGGGATTCTCCAGCGGCGGATTCATGAACGTGCGGCACTGCACATTGATGACGCCGACCTTGCCCTTGGGCGTCTCCAGCACGATCGAACCGGCGCCCGGGGTGTTCGGCGGGTAATTCAGCGGACGCAACAGCCGCGGCTCGGTATCGATGAAGGGCACGATCTCTTTCTGGTCCCAAATGTGATCGCCGCTGGTGATGACCGCGATGCCGCAGCGCAGCAGATCGATGGTGATCTTGGGCGTAATCCCGCGGCCATTGGCGGCGTTCTCGCCATTGACGACCACGAAATCGATTCCGCGTTCTTCGCGCAAGCGCGGGACGGTATCGATGACGGCGCGCCGGCCCGGTTCACCGACAATGTCGCCGAGAAAAAGCAGTTTGAGCATCGTTTAGGAAGTAGCCGCGTTTGGCGTGATGGGCACGCTAAAACGGAGTGGATGGTTGATTCCCGGAAAGCAAAAGGCCCGCGAACCACTCGGCGTGATTCGCGGGCCAGATTATTTTGCGATCAGCGTCTTACTTCGCTGCAGCCTTCACGGGCTTAGCGGGCTCCTCGGGAGCGGGCGCGAACTCGTACTTGTGCGGCGCGGGCTGGTTGGCCTGGTAGATCTGGTCTTCGATGCCCTTCGCCATGGCGAGGAGCTCGGCGACCTTGGCCTTCTGGCCGGTGTACCACGTTTCGAATTCGGCTTTCTTGGCGGCGTATTGCGGGTCTTTCTCGTCGATCTTGGCGAGGTCGCGGCGCTTGCCCTTGAGCTGGCCGTACTGGTCGCGCAACGGGTGATACGCGGTGTCATTCCGTTGCTTGTTGAGCAGGGCGACCTTGAGCGCTTGCTGATACTCGGGCGTCTTGTCGTTTTCCTCGAGCTCCACACCGAAGGCGAGCTGGCCGGAGGCGTAGGTGCCGATGGTCTGGCCATCGATCTTGAGGGTGTACTTGCCGGGCTTCAGGCCGCGCACGCTGACCTTTTCATTGGAAAAGTGATGGCCCGCGTGGGTCATCTTGTAGCCCTCGACCGCATCGGGCGGGAGCACCCACGGGAGCTTCTCCGCGGCGAAGGTGAAGCTCACGGCATCGGCCGCGCCATTGAAATCGGTGATCTTGCCGCCGCTGGCCGTGGCCGCGAGCTTGCCGGCCTTTTCGTCGACCACGATCTGCGTGCACTGCGAGCGCGGCACGATGTCCTCGAGGATGGCCGTAGCCATCACCACCTGGCCGGCTGGCCCGGGATGCACGCCATCCGGGATCATGGTGAAATTCGGCGTCTTCTTGCGGGCCGCGATGGTCAGGTCGTTGAGCGGCGAAAACATATCCACGAAGCCCAACCCACGGTTTTGCGCCTGCTCCTGCAGCCATCGGCCGTAAAGAGCGAGGACCCCATTGTAGTAGGTCTTCCGGGGTTCGGCGTTGTCACCCTTCATGGACTTGGACCGCGAGTCGAACATCGTGGGTGTCATCGGGATCGCCGTGGCGCCGAGGGCCGCGATCTTGTCCAGCACCGTGGTCATGCCCTGTTGGTAGTTGTCGAAGATTGTCTTATCGAAATCGCGATAGCCGCCGTCGTTCATGCCGAGGAGGATGGTCACGTACTTCGGCTTGTAAGCCGCCACGTCTTCATCGAAACGCGTGATCGCGTCCTGGGCGCGGTCGCCGCCCACGCCCGAGTTGTGGAAGTGGATGTGCAGCTTGGGGTAGCGGGTGTAGAAGAAGTCCTCGATGTATTGGGTGTAAAGGCACTGGTGGGTAATCGAATCCCCGAGGAAGACGAGCGTGTCGCCGTCCTTGAGGTCGACCGCTTCGAGGAAGGGCTTGAACTCCGACGCCGGCGGAGCGGCGGGAGCGGCCGGCTTGGTCTCGGCAAAAGCGGCCGAGGCGGCGAGAAGGGTGGCAAGGGATGAGGCGAGGATGCGATTCATAGGAGGGTTTCTAGGGTGGGTGTGCGGGAAGGGAACCCGGAGGGTGCGCGGTTCTTGGGAAAAAACAAAAGGCAAACTTCGACCCAGGCAGCGAACCGTGAGCCGCGCTTGATGAGCGCACGGCTGGTGCTCCTGGGTAATCGATATCCGCCGTTAATTGCAATATTATTGCATTAATATAAAGGGGCTGAGACTGTCATATCCTTATTTTATGTTCCAACTGTTCGTCAAAGGCGGCCCGATCATGTGGCCCATTCTCTGCACTTCGATCGTCGCCCTCACCGTCGTGTTGGAGCGGCTGCTCTTCATCGTGCGGGAGCGTTTCAAACGGCAGCCCCGGGTGGTCGGCGAAATCCTGGCCAAGGTGGAGGCCGGCGATTTCAACGGGGCGGTGCAGGTCGGCGCCGGATCGCAGGACTTCGTGGCAGCGACGCTGGTTTACGCGCTGGAGAACCGGGACAAATCCGTCTCGGAAGCGCTCCTGCGCGCGGCCAACTGGGAACTCAAGCGCTTCAATCGCGGGCTGGCCATTCTCGATACGGTCATCACCCTGGCGCCGCTGCTCGGCTTGCTGGGAACGGTGACAGGCATGATCCATTCCTTCAGCCTCCTCGGGGGAGCGGAACTCGGCGCGCCGCAGGCGATCACCGGCGGCATCGCAGAAGCACTCATCGCCACGGCCTTCGGCCTGAGCGTGGCCATCCTCGCCTTATTGCCATTCAATTACCTTAATGCGCGACTGGAGGAGGCCCGGCAGGACATCCAGGATGCGGCCTCGCACCTGGAGCTGTACCTCGTGAAGCGAGCCCCGAATCGCGCCTCGGAAACACTGGAGACCGCCAGGGTATGAACATCCCCTCCCCACGGGCGCAGAAACGAGCGCGCATCGAAATCATTCCGCTGATCGATATCGTTTTCTTCCTGCTCGCGACCTTCGTGATGGTGTCGCTGTCGATGGTGAAGAACCAGGGCATCTCCGTAAACCTACCAATCGCGGCCACGAGCGCGGCGCAGGAGCGAAAGGAGGGTACGACCATCTCGGTGAACGAAAAGGGCGATTACTTCTTCAACAAGGAGCCGATCACGCTGGAGCAACTGCCGGCGCGCCTCACGGCCTTGAAGAACACCGATCCCGATCCGCGCGTCTTCATCAACGGCGACCAGAAGGCGGAATTCGGCAAGGCCATCGCCGTGCTGGATGAAGTGCGCAAGCTGGGCATCAGCAAAGTGGCGATCGAGACGAAGACGAAATGAGCGGCAGGACGGAGATGCAGCCTCCGCCAATGTCCACCCGGGATTCCACCCGGCGGGGCGTGCTGCGCCCGCCGGCGACGGGCGGCAGTTACGCGCTCGGGTTGTTGATCG
>NZ_JBDUCX010000292.1:0-7842 GCF_040003245.1 Chthoniobacter sp. | reverse complement strand
CATCTCGCGGTGCGCAAGGAAACGCTCAAGGTGCTGGTCGTCGATTCGCAGCCGCGCTGGGAGTTTCGCTACCTGCGCAATGCGCTCATGCGCGACTCGGGCGTGGCGGTCAACGTGGTGCTCTATCACCCGGAGATCGGCATGGGTGAAGGCGCGGGCTATCTCAAGGAGTTCCCGGCCAAGCGTGAGGATTTGCAGGGCTACGACGTCGTGTTCCTGGGCGACGTGGGCATCGGCGGCGGGATGCTCACGCCGGAAAATGCGACCATGCTGCGCGGCCTGGTCGAGCAACAGGCCAGCGGGTTGGTCTTTCTCCCCGGTCCGCTGGGCCGGGAGAAATCGCTGGCGGATTCCGCGCTCGGCGACCTCATCCCGGTCGATACGGATTACGCCAAGGGCAGCGGCCTCGCCAGCGGCGCGGAGGCGCGGATGGATCTGACTTTCCGCGGGCGCGACCACTGGCTGACCATGCTCGCGACCGATCCCTCCGCCAACCAGGCGGTGTGGCGCGGGCTGCCGGGATTTTATTGGTATGCGCCGGTGGTCAAGGCGCGTCCGGGCGCGGAGGTGCTGGGCGTCCACGAAGCGGCCCGCAATCAGTTTGGGCGCATCCCGTTGCTCGTCACGCGCAGCGCGGGGAATGGCAAGGTGCTCTTCATGGGGACCGATTCCGCGTGGCGCTGGCGCAAGGGCGTGGAGGATACCTATCATTATCGATTTTGGGGACAGGTCGTGCGCTGGATGGCGCATCAGCGGCACCTGTCGCAGGATGAAGGCGTGCGCTTTTTCTACGCCCCGGAATCACCGAAGCGCGGCGACAAGGTGCGGCTCAACGCCACGGTGCTCGACAAGCTCGGCATCCCGATCAGCGAAGGCAAAGTAGCCGTAACGCTCACCGCGCCAAGCGGCACCAGCGAGACGATCGAGCTCGCCGCGGAGAACGCCGAGTGGGGGGTGCACACCGGGCAGTTTATCCCGCGCGAAGGAGGCAAGTATGAGGTGGAGGTGAAGAGCGAAGCAGCCCGCCGGCGCTTGAAGACCCAACTCGAAGTCACCGTGCCGACGCTGGAAAAGGTGGGGCTGCCGGCAAAGCTCGACGTCTTGCGCGAAATCTCCGCGCTGACCGCCGGCAAATTTGGCGGCCCGGCGGATCTCCCGCAGATGATCAGCGGGCTGAGCTTGTTGCCCGAGCGCAAGCCCGAGGAGCGCCGTTTCCGGCTGTGGTGCGATCCGTGGTGGTGCGCGGCGTTGTTAGGATTGTTTGTAGCTTATTGGGTAGGGCGGAAGATCGGCGGGCTGACGTGAAGAGGATGAAGTTCTATAGCTTGCTGCTCTGGGCACTTCTCGTCGCCATCACATCGGGTGCCAGCGACCCGGATCATCTCGTGCCGGTGAATCCTCATCAGCCATGGCTCACTCACTACGGTGATGCGGTTCATTCGTGCCTCAAGTTGGACCCCTATGACTACCTCCAAATGGTGATACTGCCTTCGTTCGTGGCAGAATCCGCCGTTTGTCTACGCTCGGGAAGTGGCGACCAGAAAATCGAGAATGCCGGGAAGATCGTCTTGGTCTACGCGGTGGCGACCGAAAACATTTTCTCCTCGATGCCCGAATCCAACCTGAAGAAAAAGCCCGAGGACGTCCCGGTCACGGTAACGACGGTCGAGTTCCCAAAGCCTCTCGCCCTGCGGCTCTACAAGCTCTGGTCGCGGATGCTGCTGCGCACACGTTATTCGTGACATCCGGCGAGTTTGTGGACCGATGGCACCTACTTTGAGTTCGGCTGGGAACGTCCGGGAGTAGGAGCCCAGTACGGCGAAGCCTATTTCCCGAGTCAGGCGAAGAGCCCGCTGCTCTTTTCCGATGTCGGGCTGGCTCTCATGGACTATGGCAAAGCCCCACCCAGCGAGCGCGAGGCGGTGGCGAAGAAGATCGAGAAGGCCGCGGCGAAGCTCGAACAATATCTCAACAAGCATTCGAGGAGTTAAGGCTCCGGGAGCGATGGGAGGAACAGGAAGAATGGGCGTAATGGGAAGTATGAGAAGGCTTGAGAGGCTTGATTTACCTTGATTTGGCTTCATTCGCCGGTGACGGGAACGCTCGTATCCTCGGCATTTTCCGGTGCGCTCACGGCCTCCGGTTGTTCCTCGCTGGCGGGCTCGGTGGCTTCCTCGTCGTCGGTATCGATTGGACGCGGCGGCAGGTCCGGGACGCCGATCTGACGGAGGACTTCCGCATTATTGGCGAAATAAGTGCGGGCGTTTTCCGCCCACGGCGCATCCAGGTCCCGCTTCTGGGCGATAGCCTCCACGTAGCACACACGGAGCATCCGCGCGTAGGATTTCACCTTGGCGACGTCCTGGTCGAGTTTCTCTTTCTGTTTGTCCCATTCCGCCTTTTCGACTGCCTTGCGACGGTCCCGCAGGCGTTGCTCGAGGATCTCCGTGCGCTGGCGGCGGTGGTCGCCTTGGCGCATCCGCTCCAGCTTGTCCGCGATGGCCAGCAAGGTACGGGTGCGCTCGGGGCTCTTGTCGGAGTCTTCCGCCTCGCGGAAAAGCTGGAGGAGCGTGAGCGCCATCCTGTCGGCCACCCGATCCAGAAAAGAGCGCGGATCATCCTCGGGCGAGACGTCGACCTCGTCCTCCAGGGCGGCGGCTTCGCCGAGGAAATCGCGGGCCGTCACGCGGGTGCGCTGGAAGCGCTGCCATTCCTGGAAACCGCCCAGCTTCCAGGCGCTCAAGTTCTGTTCGTTGATCGGCCGGCCCTCGAAAAAGACTTCCAGCATCTCCCGGACTTCCGGCAGGGCGTTGAGCTCTTTGACGAGGGCGCGGGCCGGTTCGCCATCCTGAAGGCGTTCGTTGAGCCAATCGCGAATGGCGAGCGGCAGGCGGGCGATTTTACCGAGACGGGTGGATTCGATGGCACTGATTCTCATGCGCACGATTATGCCCTCCCTTCCGGAAAAAAGTGCATTGGCCCATTGGCTCCATTGGCTCCATTGCGGAAAATTTTCCGCGATGACCAGTTTTCGCGGCACTTTCTTCGCCAGAGGCGGTTTCCTCGCCGCCTGACATCAGCGTGAAGAACTCACGAAAAGTGCGTGCGAGCGCGTCTTCACCCAGGCGCCACGGTCCTGCTTACCGCTAAAACGGCCAGTACCAGCGCTTCTTCGGCTCGGGGGCGACAGCCCCGTGTGGGACATTGGCGTCGGAGTCCTTCCACTCGATCCGGCCGGTGGACGCGTTGTAAACTCCCGTGGCGTGCGCAGGGCGCGGAGGAGCCGGAGGCGGAGGCGCCGCCGGTCCAGAGGATGCGTCGGCCGACTCGGCGGGCGGCGCCGATGGCTTGGGCTTCGACGAGCTGGAGGGTCTTGGCTGTTCCTGCTGCACCCATTGGTTGCGTTGCGCGTCCCAGTAGCGGGTATCGTTAAAACCGTTCGGCCCCGGCGTCGCCAGCGCGGAAGACACCGCCGCCGACTTCTTCTCCTGCGGCTTGCGCTTGCCGGCCGGCCATTCCCACTCCCCGGTCTGCGGATTGTAGACGCGCTCGTCGCGGCCCGTGCCGCCGTGGAAGAAATTGGTGATGGGGTTATCCAGCGAGTTGCACGCGGCAAGGAGCAGCGAGGCACTGGCGAGGAGGAGGACTGACGAAAGCTTCATGGATAGGGTTTTGCGGCGTTGCCGCCAGTGGACACATGGGATACCAAACTGCGCGTCAACAACCTTCAATCTATTAATCAACCTTCCCGCCATGTTTTCCCACGTTGTCATTTTCTGGACGAAACCTGAACTTCCGAACTCTACCGAGGAGTTGATCGCCGGGGCGGAGAAGTACCTGCGCCCGATTCCCGGAGTGGTGAGCTTTCACATCGGCAAAATGGTCAAGAGCCACCGCGATGTGGTCGACCAGACCTACCAGGTGGCGCTCAACCTCCAGTTCGAGAACAAGCAGCAGCAGGACGACTACCAGGTCCACCCGCTGCACATCGAGTTCGTCGAAAAGGCGTTCAAGCCGAACTGCGCCCGCGTCGTCGTTTACGACTTCGAGTAGCCGGGCACCTCAGGCACGGTCGCTTCCACCACCACTGCCGTGCCATAGCAGAGCACTTCGGTGACGCCCTGCATGACCTCGGTCGCGTCGTAGCGCACGCCGACGATCGCGTTCGCGCCCCGCTGTTGGGCATGCGCCATCATTTGCAAAAAGGCGTCCGACCGCGCCTTCTCGCACAACTCCGTATAGATTGTGATGTTGCCGCCCACGAGTGTCTGGAACGCCGCGCCGATATTGCCGACGATCGAGCGGGAGCGGACGATGATGCCGCGCACAATGCCGATCGTTTTCACCGTCCGATAGCCCACGAGTTCGAAAGTCGTGGTAGTCATGGAGTCATTCATGGCGACCAGTTTTTGCGGTGGTGGCGTAAATGCAAGACCGCAACGGACCCGGACTCAGAGGCGATTTAAACCGCCGAGGCGCAGAGGCGCGGAGATGAAGAGAGAAGGCCTGCGGATGACACGGATTTCAGAAGCGACGCTTCAACTCCTATACATCCGTGAAATCCGTGTGATCCGCGGTCAAAATCCCTTGTCTCTTTCCTTCCTCCGCGCCTCCGCGCCTCGGCGGTTTCTATTCTATCCCCTCGGGAAAACCCGGGCATCGCGCAGGGTGGCGAAAGCCGTCTCGCCGACCTTCAGCGCGAGATGTTGCTCCTCGATGCGCGGCACTTCAGCCTCGAATTCCTCGCCGTTGTCGGTGCGCCGCAATTCCAGGCGGGCGGTGGGACCGGCGGCGTGAATGTGCCGCACCGTCACCTCGAGGACCGGCTTGCCGTTCCTGGAACGGGCGAGCTGGATATTATGCGGGCGGACGTAGGCCACGGCATCCGTCTGGTCGCGCATTTCCAGCGGTGCGAGAAGATCGATCGCGCCGACGTGCACGCGGCCTTGCGCGACGTGGGCGCTGAGTGAATTCACGTTGCCGAGAAACTCGTTCACGAACGGCGTCGCGGGATGATCGTAGATCTCGCGCGGCGTGCCGATCTGCTCAATGCGCGCGTTGTTCATGACAACGACGCGATCCGCGACCTCGAGCGCTTCCTCCTGGTCGTGCGTGACGAAGACGCTGGTGATGTGCAATTCCTCGTGCAACTGCCGCAGCCAACGGCGCAATTCCTTGCGCACCTTGGCGTCGAGCGCGCCGAAAGGCTCGTCGAGCAGCAACACTTTCGGCTCGATGGCGAGCGCGCGGGCGAGAGCCACGCGCTGGCGCTGGCCACCGCTGAGTTGCGTCGGGTAGCGTTTTTCCAAGCCCTCGAGTTGCACCAGCTTGAGCAGGCTGAAAACGCGGTCGCGGATCTCGGCCTTCGCGGGACGCGTGCTGCGGGAGCGGACGTTGAGACCGAAGGCGACATTGTCCAACACGTTCATGTGCCGGAAGAGCGCGTAGTGCTGGAAAACGAAACCCACCTGGCGCTTGCGCACCGGCACTTCCGTGGCGTCCTGGTCGTGGAGCAAAACCCGGCCCGTGTCCGAGGTTTCCAGGCCGGCGATGATGCGCAGCAGGGTGGTCTTGCCGGAACCGGAAGGCCCGAGCAGGGATACGAGCTCGCCCTTTTCGATGCGCAGGTTCACCTGGTCGAGCGCGGTATAGGTGCCGAAGCGGCGGCTGATGTTTTGGACTTCGATGCTCATGGGAATGGGGATGGGCGGCAGTCGCTCACTGACCAGCGGCGGGGGCTACGGAACCGGAGAACTTCGACTCGACGATGGCCTTCAGCGCCAAAGTCACCAGCGCCAGCAACGCCAGTAATGACGCACAGGCAAAAGCCGCGACAAAGTTGTATTCGTTGTAAAGAATTTCGACGTGGAGCGGCAGCGTGTTGGTCTCGCCGCGGATGTGCCCGCTGACCACCGAGACCGCGCCGAATTCGCCCATGGCGCGGGCATTGCAGAGGATCACTCCGTAAAGCAGCGCCCATTTCACGTTGGGCAGGGTGACGTGCCAGAAGGTCTGCCAGGCATTGGCCCCGAGGCTCACCGCGGCCTGCTCTTCGTCGCTGCCTTGCGATTGCATGAGCGGGATCAATTCGCGGGCCACGAAAGGGAACGTTACGAAGATCGTCGCCAGCACGATGCCCGGCACGGCGAAGATGATCTTGATATCGTGCTCGCGCAGCCAGGGGCCAAACCAACCTTGCGCGCCGAAAAGCAGCACGTAGACGAGGCCCGAGATGACCGGCGACACCGCGAAGGGCAGATCGATGAAGGAAAGCAGCAGGCTCTTGCCCGGGAAGCTGAACTTGGTGATGCACCAGGACGCGGCGAGGCCGAACACCATGTTGAGCGGTACGGCGATCCCCGCGGCGAGGAACGTGAGGCGGATGGCGGACAGCGCGTCCGAGTCCTTGAACGCCGCGAAGAACATGTCCGAGCCTTTGCGGAACGCTTCCACGAAAACCGCCGCGAGCGGCAGGAACAGGAAGACGATGAGGAAAAGCAGCGTAAAGGTGATCAACGCCCCGCGAACCCAAAAGGATTCGGTCAAGGTATCCGTGGAAGGAGGCGGAGCCGCGGTCGGAGCGCGGAGTGGAACGGTGGCGGCCATGACAACTCAGACGGGGGCGGCGAAACGCTGCGAGGACAAGCGCTGGAGCAGATTGATCACCAGCAGCATCGCGAAGGAGATGAAGAGCATCACCACGGCCACTGCGGCGGCTCCCTGGTAATCGTACTGTTCCAGTTTCGAGATGATGATCAACGGGGTGATCTCGGTCTTCATCGGCATGTTGCCGGAAATGAAAACGACCGAGCCGTACTCTCCGATGGCCCGGGCGAAAGCGAGGGCAAAGCCGGTGAGCAGCGCGGGCCAGACCTCGGGCAATACCACGCGCAGGAAAGTAACCAGGCGCGTGGCGCCCAGCGTGGCGGCGGCCTGCTCGAATTCGGGATTCAGGTCCTCGAGCACGGGCTGCACCGTGCGCACGACGAAAGGCAGGCTGATGAATGTTAGCGCGATCGTCACGCCCAGGGGCGAAAAGGCGGTTTGGATCCCATCCTCGGGAATGAACCGGTCCACCCACTGGCCGAAGTCCACGGTAGAAGCATGACTGCCGGCATGGGCCAGCACCCCATCGATCCAGGAGAGCGGAGCGTGGACGATCTGCTTGAGGCCATCCGCCGTGAGCCAGCGGCCGATCCAGCCGCTCGGGGCGTAGATGGCAGTGAGAGCGATGCCGGCTACCGCGGTCGGCAGGGCAAACGGCAAGTCCACCAAGGAATCAATGATACGTTTCCCAGGAAAACGGTAACGCACCAGGACCCAGGCGACGACCAGACCGGCGACGGCATTGATGGAGGCCGCGATGAACGAGGCTCCGATACTGAGGCGATAGGAAGCCACGACGCGCGGCGCCGTGACGGTATGCCAGAAGAACTCCCATCCCCCGCCCGCCGCCTTCCAGAACAGCGCGCTGAGCGGGATCAGGACGATCAAGCTCAGGTACAGCAGCGAATAGCCGAGGGAGATTCCGAACCCCGGCAGGACGCGTTTCGCTCTGAGTGGCGAGAGAGCGGCCATTCTTTATATATCTGCTGCGTAGGAAATCATACGGCGATAGTGGCGCAGGATTTGTTCGAGCGCCAGGACGAATGCCTGGCGCTGCGCTTCCATCGGCGCGTGGTGGGGCGATTCCAGGATGATCTCGAACGGCGCCGGGGAGCTTCCCGGGGGCGCGGTGAGGATCCCGTCGTAGGCCGAATGAATGATGCCATCGACGGCGTGGAAACCGTCGATGATCGCCGCTTGGTTCACCGGCAGCGCCGCCTCCGCCGCAGCCAGCGC
>NZ_JBDUCX010000291.1:0-7846 GCF_040003245.1 Chthoniobacter sp. | reverse complement strand
CCCGCCTTAACGTAACTGCTGATTCCTTCCGATTCGTGTGATTTGTGTGATTCGCTGGCCAAATTCCCCCGTCTCTAAAACTTATGTCCCCCCGCGCCCTGCTTTCCATCGTCGTCTTGCTTTGTGCTGTGCCACTCCGAGCAGAGGATGCCGATGGCTTCACGCCGCTGTTCAACGGTCGCGACCTCACCGGCTGGGTGCGCGTGAATGGCGCCGAGGACACCTTCACCGTCCGGGACGGAATGATCATCGATACCGGCCTGCCCATTGGCGTGATGCGCTCGGCGCGGATGTACGAAAACTTCGTCCTCGAGTTCGACTGGCAGCACATGGTTTCCGGCGGCAATAGCGGCTGCTTCGCGTGGAGCGATGGACTGCCGCATGTCGGCGGGCCCTTTCCGCGCGGTATCGAAGTCCAGGTGCTCGACCCCGGTTTCGGCGCGCTGCACAAGGGAGAAAACGAGTGGTTCACCTGCCAGGGCGACCTCTTTCCGGTGCAGGGTGCGACCATGACGCCGTTTGGCCGCATCTCGAAAACGGGCGCCCGCAGCTTTCCCATCGAGGACCGCACCAAGCCGTCGCCGGAATGGAACCACTACCATCTCGTCGCGGATCGCGGCGAACTGCGGCTCTCGATCAACGGCAAGGAAGTCACCGTCGGCAAGGACTGCGTGCCGCGGCGCGGCTACCTCAGCCTCGAAGCCGAGGGCAGCGAGGCGCATTTCAAAAACCTGCGCATCAAGGAACTGCCGTCCTCGAATACGCCGCCGGAGCAAAGTGCGAACGCCTACGAGGGATTCCACCCGCTGTTCAGCGGGAAGGATTTCGCCGGCTGGAAGTTCAACGACGCGATGAGCGCGGTGTGGAGCGCGCGCGGCTCGCATTTCGTGACCAAGGCCGGCGTGCCGGGCGGCGGCTTCGATTTATGGAGCGGGAAAAGCTATCGCGACTTCGTGCTTTGCGTGGACTGGCGGCTGACGAAAAAGGCGGAGATGAAGGCGCTGCCGACTTTCACCGAGGACGGCCTTTATGTGCGCGACGCGCAGGGCGAGATTGTCCGGAAAGAGATCCCCGACGCGGGCGACAGCGGGATTCACCTCCGCGGAAGTCCAAACTACCAGGTGAACATCTGGAGCCAGCCCATGGGGTCCGGCGACATCCAGGAGTTGCACAAGGACGAGAAAATCCCCGCCGAGTTGCGGCGCGCGATGTTGCCCAAAGTGAAAGCCGATGCGCCATTCGGTAAATGGAACCGCTTCTTCATCACGCTGAAAGGCGACCGTGTGACCGTGGTGCTGAATGATCAGACGGTGATCGACAACGCGCAACTCCCCGGCATCCCCGCCGAGGGTCCGATCGCGCTGCAGTACCACGGCGACGAAGTGGAGTTTGCCAACGTGTTTATCTCTGAACTGTAGCCGCGCTGCATCCCCTTATAGAGTCAGGGGAAAAACGCGGAGACGCAGAGGCGCGGAGGGAGAAGAAGAGACAATCAGACAGGGAGACAATGGGACAATCGGATGGCGCTGTCTCCCGGTCTCATTATCCGATTGTCTCATTGTCTTTTCCTCCCTCCGCGCCTCTGCGTCTCTGCGTTTTAATCACCTAACCGTCCAATCAGGAGGGATTCTCCCTTGTCGGGAGCACGAGGCGTCCTACATTGCCCGCCCGAATGTTACCTGCCCTCCAAGATGCTGCGTGGAAGTTTATGCGCGGACTACCCGCCGCCATGCAGCAGCGCGGCGAGGATTATTTCGCCCGCGGCATGGTGCGGCGCGTCCGCGACATTCCCGGGGAGAACGGCTTCCAGGCGGAGGTCCAGGGCACGGAGACGTATCTCACCGAAGTGATCTTCGATCCCAGCGAAAGCGCCTGGTATGGCCTGTGCAGTTGCCCGGTGGAGGAAGATTGCAAGCACGCCTACGCCCTGATGCGCACGGTACTGTCCGACGGCACGAAATCCAGCCCGCCCACGGCGAAGGCGGCGCCCAAGGGAAAAAAGCCCCCGCTGGAGGGATTCGCCGCCAAGCTGGCCACGGCGCTGGGGCGCGATTTGATGGCCACGGAGGCGGCCTTCGTCGCGCGGTTGGAGACGCTTTTCGCCCAGGCGCGCACGCGGGGCAGCTTGCAGCGCAACGATCTGGTGGCGCTGGGCCTGGCGGACGCCGGCGACGGCTCGGAGCGCCTGGATGTCTGGCCTAGCCTGCCGGAGGACGTGCACGATTTCTGGCTGCACATCGTCTGTTATTTGCAGGAGCAGGGCAGTGCGGTGCCGGACTTCATGGTCCCGCTCAGCGATGCGGGACCGCTCGCCGAGCGGCTGGAGAAGTGGCGGCGCGGACGCACCGTGGACCGCTGGAAACGACTGCTGGCGAACTTGCAGGCGCCCGTGCGGCCCGCGCCGACGGACCTGGGCGACCTGCGGCTGCGTTTTGAAAGTGACGGCGCGGTCGTGGAATGGCGGCGCGCCGGCGGCGAAGAATTCGAGCCCATCCGGCCCGCGAAATTCGCCGAGCTGGGTACGGCCCTGTTGCCGGCCGATTTTGCCCCGGAGGCCGCGCTGCTATATGCGCTGCTCGCGGCCCGCGCGAAACTCGGCGCCGGCCCGAAACTGCTCTACGTGGAGACCGGTGCGGCCTCGCTCATCGACCAGCTCGCGCGGCTGCCCTGGCTCGCGAACCGCCTGGTGGACAAGGAAGGTCGTCCGCTGGCCCGGCCCGCCGAGCCGTTGCGCTGGCAGCTCGCTCCCGCGCCGGATGCGCATGAAGACTACCGCCTCCAACTCGTGCAGCCCGATGGCGCGCCGGCCGGTGAATGCCCCCTCGTGCTCACGGGACAACCCACGCTCTACCTCACCGCACATGCGCTCTGGGACGGGCCCCCGGTCGATGTCCACGCGCTCAATCCCTCAGCCGAGACCCGCATCCCGGCCCCGGCGCTGGAGTCGGTGGATGGCGCGCGCTTCTTGCACAGTCTCGACCTGGATCTGCCCCCGGCCCTGCGCGACCGCGTGCGCATCGTGCGGCTGCGGCCCCGGCTGCGCTGCGAGTTGCAGCCGACCTATGCCGGGGCGAAGACCGAGATCTGCGTGATCGAGGTGCTCGGCGAAAGCAGCGAAGGCGGCGCCGTGCTCCATTACACGCCGCACGGCTGGATGAGCCGCTCGGATCCCATGGCGCCGTCCGCGCCGGAAGGCGAAGTCGATGGCCGCCTCATCGGGCACGACGATTCGCTGCTCCAGGCCGTGCCGTCGCTGCTGGAGGCGCTGGCGCCGAAATGGGATTCTCTCGATCGCCATTGGTTCGTCAAAGTCTCGCGCAAGTTTACCGACACCTTCGTCCCCTGGCTGCGCTCCCTGCCGCGAAACGAAATCGAGGTCGAGCTGCGCGGCGCGCTGGCGTCCTTTCTCGATGCCCCGCTCGCCGGCTCGTTGCGGCTGGATGTGCAGTCGTCGGATGTCGATTGGTTCGACCTGCGCGTGGTGCTGGAGGTGACCGACCTCGAGCTCACCCCGGAGGAGATCAAGGCACTGCTCGATGCCGGCGGCAAATGGGTGCGGCTCGGCGCCAAGGGCTGGCGGCGCCTGGAGTTCCAGCTTTCCGCCGAGGACGAGGAAGAGCTCTCGCGCCTGGGGCTGAATCCGCGCGAATTTTCCAGTGCCCCGCAGCGCCTGCACGCGCTCCAGCTTGCGGACAAGGCGGCGGCGCGCTTCCTGCCGGAGGCGCAGTACGAGGCCGTAGTACGTCGCGTGGCGGAGTTGCAGGCGCGGGTCACGCCGGATGTCCCCGCGGGCATTCAGGCCGAACTGCGGCCCTACCAGCGCGAAGGCTTTCATTTTCTCGCCTACCTCACCGCGAATCGTTTCGGCGGCATTCTCGCCGACGACATGGGCCTCGGCAAAACGCTGCAAACACTCACCTGGCTGCTCTGGTTGCGCGCCCAGCCCGAGGGGGCGCGGCCCTCGCTCGTCGTCTGCCCGAAGAGCGTGACCGACAACTGGCGCGCGGAGGTGGAGCACTTCGCTCCGGGCCTGCGCGTGCGCGTGTGGCCGAGCGGCGGAGTGGAGAATTTTCCCGCGGAAATCAAGAGCGCGGATTTGCATGTCATCAACTACGCGCAGCTCCGCAGCATCGGCGATGCGTTGGCCAAGAAGGAATTCCTCGCGGTGATCCTCGACGAGGGGCAGTTCATCAAGAACCCGACCTCGATCACGGCGCGGCTGGCCATCGGCTTGCGCGCCGCGCACCGGCTCGTCCTGACCGGCACGCCGATCGAGAACCGGCTGCTCGACTTATGGAGCCTCATGGCCTTTGCCATGCCCGGCGCGCTCGGGCCGCGCGCGGAATTTGCCCGGCTCTACGACGCCAAGGATGACCCGCACGCCCGCCGCCGGCTCAGTGCGCGGGTGCGCCCGTTCGTCTTGCGCCGCACGAAATCGCAGGTGGCGAAAGATCTGCCGGATCGCATCGAGGAGGACCTTTTCTGCGAGCTGGAGGGCGAGCAAAAGACGCTCTACCGCGCGGAATTGAAGCGCGCGCAGCTTCTGCTGATGGGCGTGCACACCCCGCAGGAACTCGCCAAGAACCGCTTCCATGTCCTGACCTCGCTGCTGCGCTTGCGGCAGATTTGCTGCGATCCGCGCCTCATCAAGCCCGCGTCCAAGTCGGTCGGCGCGAAGTTGGAGGCGCTGGTCGACCAGCTCGAACCCCTCATGGAGGAAGGCCAGAAGGTGCTCGTGTTTTCGCAGTTCGTGGAAATGCTCGGCCTCATCCGCACCACCCTCGCCGAGCGCGGCTGGCCGATTTTCTACCTCGCGGGCGACACGGAAAACCGCGGCGAACTGGTCCGCAATTTTCAGTCCGCGCCGGGCTCCGCCATTTTCCTTATCTCGCTCAAGGCGGGCGGCTTCGGGCTCAATCTCACCGCCGCGAGTTACGTTGTGCTGTTCGATCCGTGGTGGAATCCCGCCGTGGAAAACCAGGCCATCGACCGTACCCACCGCATCGGGCAGGTGAACAAGGTCATTGCCTACCGCTTGCTGGTGAAGGACAGCGTGGAGGGTAAAATTCGCGCCTTGCAAAAGACGAAGCGCGCCCTGGCCGACGATGTCCTCGGCGAAGAACAATTCGCGCAAAGCCTGACCCTGGACGAACTGCGGTCGGTCTTCGCGGATTAGGGTGTGCTAACGATTCACGGGTGAGGCAGCGAGCCGGAGGGCCAAAGGCCCGCCCACAAGCCAGCCCAGGGCAAAGCGAGTCTGCGAGAGTCGCCCTGGGTCTCGCGTCGAAGAAGCGCCCAGCCCCAACGTGGGCGTTACAAGCTCTGATCGACCGAACCACACGCGAATTTGTTCCGCCCTTTCAGGGCTGACGCTCGTGTATTCGGGCACCCAGGGCGTTGCCTTGGGCTGGCTTGTTTCAGGCCTTTGGCCTGCCACTCCACAATCCCCTTCGGGACGTGCCTTTGGCGTCTCCCAGTGAAATTTTCCGCAATGGAGCCAATGGAACCAATGGAGCAATGCACATTTTCCGCGGAGTTATGCGACACTTCCCCGCATGAACTTCATCTCGATTACTCCACCCAAACGGGTGAAAAGCACCCGGTCGCCCCAACCCTCCGCCTCCAGTCGCCGCCCGCCACCCCAATGGTCACCGGCAGGGTCCCGGAAATGACCAGTCCAGAGTATCCGAGCGGAGCGAGAAGCCGCGCGAAGCGCCCGCAGGGCGGCGACGGCGGTCGCCGGCAATCGTGCCTAATCGTGCCTAATCGTGCCTCGATTTTTTCCGTCTCTGTGCTCGGATACGAAGCGGTTCGCTCCAGCGCATGGTTAGGCTACGTCATTGCGGCCTTTTGGGCTTTCCGGACACTGGTGTCGCACCATTAAAGTCCAGTCCGGTGTAGCTGTTGTAATCATCCGAAAATGTGATTCTGGCTGTCTGATTGTTCATTCGGAAGGTGACTTTGTGAAGGTCCACAATCGTGTAGTGTGCTACCCACGAGTTGTTGGTGACCTTTCCACTCGGTCCGAAGCTGAGCGTCTGAGGTTGTTCACTCGGGCGCTCCCATGACCAAGGTTGCGCGCAAAGAAACGCTCGAAGTTGATCGTTGTTCTTGGGGGAGGCAACCTGACCCGTTGCTGCAATTGCTGGGGTCTGTCCGCAGGCGTTGATAGCAAAGGCTGCCGTCGCCACGACGGCAATGACTGTTAATGCTGTTGTTTTCATTTGTTCGTGTTCTTTCTTCGGGGGAGCGTCCGAGCGGCCTAGTTGGCGGCCTGAAGTTCTTTCAATTGACGGATTGGCACCGCGCAGGGGAGAGAACCAATGGCGTGCCGCAGTTTCATTCTCGCTTAGCAGACCAGCCATCCGAGCGCAACGCTAGCCGATTCGGTTGCAGGCTTCCATCGGTCGGCGGGACTGGAGGAGCGTCAGGGATGCCGGTTTTAAATTGTAGGTGAATCAAGCCGAATCAAGGTGAATCAAGGTGCGCGAAATTGGGCTGCGTTACTCGGAGATCCGTGTCTGAGGCTGACCAAGTTCAAGCAGTGCCGGGCGAAGAAAAGGAGGCCGCTTTAAGGTGCCTTAAGCCCAGTTAAGGCGATTTAAGGTGAGAGTTTTTTTGCGAGGCTTGATCCGCCGATCAGGCAACGCCCGCCGAGGCCGTTATTGCTCCCCCGGCGGCACTTCATCCGCCTTGGTCACGACTTCGAATCCGCGCCGGTTCTTTTCCGTGCGCGGCTCGAAGTTTTCCCATACGAGGCGCATTTGCGTAGGAGAGAGGATCTGCCATTCCTTGCGGTTGGGCTTGGTGACGAGCGAGCCTTCGTAGCTCTGGAGGCGGGGGAGCTTGGCCCCGTGCCAGGCGAGGTCGTCGATCTTGAGGCCGTCCTTCAGGGTGACGTCGGCTTGCAGACGGCCGATGGTGCCCTGCCAGACGCCGCCCGTGGCCGTGGTGTAGTAATAGAAGTGGATGCCGTAGACCTGCGAGCCGCTCTCGGTCCGGTAGTGCCGCTCGACGGTGACGTCCTGCCCCGGGGGAAAGGTGACCTCCAGCGCGTGCCAGGCCATGAGGCCGGTGGTCTTGTCCGGCTTTTCGACCGGGGTGTCGATCTCGTCGATTTCCTTCACCCAGCCGTAGCGCAGCTTCGACTTCTGCTCCACGCCGTTGACCCGCGTGCGCATGCCGTGGAGCACGCCGGAAAGGGGCGTCTCCTGCTCGATGGCGAAAATCTTCTCGCCCTTCGGATCGCGCCGCCGCGCTTCAATCTGCGCGGCGCCGATATCCGGAAAGCCGACGATCTGGACGGCGGGTGCGTCCTTCTTTGTATTGCGGAAAACGAACTTGGCATCGACTTCGGTCCACTTCTTCCCGAACGCGATGTGCAGTTCCTCGCTCTGCATGCGGACGACGCTCTCCGGCCCACGCAGCCCGCCGACGGGTGAGGGCCCGTAGCCGCCTTCGTTGAGCGCGGTGTCGTTGGCCGAGAGCCGCAGAGTGCCTAGGAAGAGCGTGGCAGCGAGGAAGGCGGGGGCGTGCATCGGTTTCTAGGACAAGCGCACGAGATCGCGCAGAAATTGGAACCAAATGAAAATCATCCCGCGCCAGGAGTAGCGGATTTCGCCGGCCGCGTTTTGCTTGAGCACGCCGGCGGCGATGTTGTGTTTGATCTGGGCCCGCAGGTCCTTTTGGATCTCCGCCTGGATCTGCTCGGCGTCCAGGTCCTCCAGATCGTTGAGCCGCACGCGGTTCATATTCAGGAACTCGCGATGGCTCTCGTAGATTTGCAGGAAGGTCTGGTCGCCGCGCAGGCGGTTCACACGCCATTGCGGGACGAGCTTGAGGCTGT
>NZ_JBDUCX010000290.1:0-7856 GCF_040003245.1 Chthoniobacter sp. | reverse complement strand
ATGAAACGCGCCTCGAGCAAGGCCGTCTTGGAGAGCATGTCTTCGTTGGCGTGCTTGATGGAATCGGAAATGGAACGCGTGGAGTGCCCCACCTTGAAGCCCACATCCCAAAGCATGTAGAGGATGTGCTGGACGATGTCGTTGAGGCGCGGGTCGAGCGTCTTCGTCCCATCATCGTGGAGAAACATGATGTCCACGTCGCTGAACGGATTGAGCTCGCCGCGTCCGTAGCCCCCGAGAGCGACCAGCGCGAGTTTCGGCAGCGGCTTGCCGCCCTCCCCGTCCTCGATGCCGGCCTCGAGCAGGTGCCGCAGCACGATGTCCACGAGACTGGCCCGCTGCGCGCAGATCTCCCGGCCGCCGCCGCCGCTGTAGTGCTTCAGCCGGATGCGATGGTTCTCGATCTTGAGGAATTTCTTATAAAGCGAGAGCAGGTCGGCCGCGTTGAGCTCCCCTTGGGAACGGAGCTGTTGCTCGGCGTGCGCGAGGACCTTTTCGCGGTGACGGAGAGTAATCAGCGGCGGAGACATCGGGCGAAATCGCGAGAAATTGCCGTCAAAGCCCCGCGGGCACAAGAAACAATCATTTCAAATTGATGCCGTGGTGCTTCATTTTACTGTAAAGCGTTGGCCGGTGAATGCCCAGGATAGTGGCGGCCTTTTTCTTGTTCCCGTGGGCCTGGGCCAGGGCCTGGAGGATGGCCTGCTTCTCCTGGTCCTCGAGATTCAGAGACGCGGCGCCGGTGGCATTTTTCGCCTCGTGCAGGGCCATGGGGAGCTGGATTTCACGCGGCAATTCCTTGAGAGTGATCAGGGCTTGGTCAGCCAGCACGACGCTGTACTCGATGGCGTTCTGCAGTTCCCGGACATTGCCCGGCCAGTCGTAATTCTGCAGGCGGTCGAAGGCCTCCGGCGCAATGGTTGGCTCCGGCTTCCCCAGTTGCTTCGCGAAGCGGCTGACGAAGACCGACACCAGCGCGGGAATATCGTCCCGGCGCTCGCGCAGGGGCGGGATCTCGATCTGGAAGGTGTTCAGCCGGTAGTAGAGATCCTGCCGGAGGACCCCGCTGCGCACGGCTTCCGCGGCGGGACGGTTCGTCGCCGCGATGAGGCGGAAGTTCGCGGCAATCGTCTTGGTGCTGCCCAGGCGGCGAAATTCACGCTCCTGCAGGACCCGCAGGAAACGCGTCTGCAATTCCAAGGGCATCTCGGCGATCTCGTCGAGGAACAGCGTGCCGTCGGACGCCTCGGAGATCATGCCGGGGAAATCCGCCACGGCTCCGGTGAAGGCGCCCTTGGTGTAGCCAAACAATTCGCCCTCGATCATGTTAGCCGGAAAGGCCGCGCAATTGAGCTTCACCATCGGCCCATCCGCGCGCCGGCTCAGGCGGTGGACTTGATTGGCCAGGACCTCCTTGCCAACGCCGCTTTCGCCGAGCAACAGGACGTTGGCGTCGGTCGGGGCAAAGCGCTCAATCAGGTCGCGCACATTGCGCATGGAGCGGCTCTGGGCGACGGGGGCAAGCTGGCGCTCCGCAAGGTCGAGGCGGCGGGTGAGTTTCTGCTTTTCCTCGCGCAGCGTTTCGGTCTCCTTCACGAGCTGGCGCTGTTCCAGGGCACGGGTGATGAGGCTGAGCAGTTCCTCGACCGCGTAGGGTTTGCTGATGAAATGAAAGGCTCCCTGCTTGATCGACTCGACCGCGTTGCTCAGGGAGTCGTTGGCCGTAAGGATGATCACCGGCATCTGCGGGAATTCGCCCTTGATCTCGCGCAACACGTCGAGCCCATCCGCATCCGGCAGGCCGAGGTCGAGCAGCACCAAATCCGGCCGGGATTTGCGGATGAGAGCGAGGCCCGCCGAGGCCGTGTGCGCGAGCTGTGGCGCATAGCCGTGACGCGTGAGCAGCGCCTCGAGCGTGAGCAAGACAGGCCGCTCATCGTCGACCACGACGATTTTATGGCTGACCGGGGGAGTGCCCATCCTCAGCGTGCGGCCAGCGGCAGAGTCAGGCGGGTCGTCAGCCGCTCCGCCGCCTGGTCGAAAGTAGCCGCGACCGTACCGTCGTGAACCGCGAACACCTGGCGCGCGTAAAAAAGGCCCATGCCGAAACCACTGCGCCGGGTCGAGACCAGCGGTTCGCAGCCCCAGCCATCCGGCGGGGAGGGCACGGCGGCCTTGCTCTCGCGCAACTCGATCACCAGCTTTCCCTTTTCGGAACTTACCTCCGCCTCGATCGGTCGCTGTCCCTCGCGAAAATGGAAGGCATTCTTGAAGAACTCGGCGAGCCCGCGGAACAACATCTCGATGTCCACCGCGATCGGCTCGTCGCCGAGTTTCACCGTCCACTGGATTTCCGGCGCCTGCTCTGGCAGCATCTTCGCGAAGCGCGCCTGAAAGTCCTCGATGAAAATGGCCGCCGAATAGGTGACGAGGCTCGGTTCCGCCAGCCAGAAGCTGGCGGAAAAGGCCTGCAACATTTTCGCCGCATCGGTCACCATGCCCCGCAGACGCTTGATCTCCGGGACCGCTTGCGGATCCGTCACGATTTCCTGCAAATACGCCGCTTGCAGGTCGACGTTATTCAGGCCGTTGCGGACATCATGCGTCAGTTGCCGCACCAGTCCCGTGACCCGCGGAAATGGGACCGCAATGGTATCGATGGAATTTTTCGTCTGCGTAGGTTTCGACATCAGGCCAGTTGGAAGGTGTCGGCGCCGATGGCCTCGCCGGTTTGCTTCCGCACACGGCTATCGTTGGCGGCAAGGTGATTGAGTGCATGAAAAACCGCCTCGGCGTCTTCGCCCAGCGCGGTCGCAATCTGGCTCGCACTCTGCGGGGTGGCGGAAAGCGAACCGCGGACGCCAGCCAGGGTCTTCAGCACGCCGGCCGCGGCCTTCTTGCCGGCTTCCACGCCGGGCTGATGGTAGGCGTTGATATTGACCAGCGAGGCGTAGAAGCCGACGGCCCGGTCGTAGAGCGCGATGAGCGCGCCGACCTGGAACGGCGTGACCTCGGGAATGCTGATCGTCAGCGAATCGCGACCACCTTCGTAGAGCGCCGCCCGGGTACCGCGCAGGAATCCCTGGAGGAAATCGCCGGAGTTGAACCCCGGCTCGACCTCGATGGATTCACCGGCGCGGTCTTTGCGGACCTCGATGAAAGTAGCGAAGAAATTGGCCACGCCATCGCGGAGCTGCTGGACGTAAGCATGCTGGTCGGTCGAACCCTTGTTGCCGTACACGGCGATGCCTTGGTGAACTTCCTTCCCATCGAGATCGTGCGCCTTGCCGAGCGATTCCATGACGAGCTGCTGGAGATATTTCGAATAGAGCGCGAGCCGGTCCTTGTAGGGCAGGACGACCATGTCTTTCTCCCCTCGCCCGTTGCCCGCGAAGTGCCACATGAGCGCGAGCAACATGGCGGGATTCTTCAAGGTCTCGGTCCCGCGCGTCCAGGCATCCATCGCCCCGGCGCCGTCGAGGAGCGATTGCATGTCGAGCCCTTGCAGCCAGAGCGGCACGAGGCCGACGGCGCTCATGATCGAGGTGCGCCCGCCGACCCAATCCCACATCGGGAAACGCGCCAGCCAGCCGGCTTTCTCCGCAATCTTGTCGAGCGCTGAGCCGACGCCCGTCACCGCCACCGCATTGCGGGCGAAATTCACGCCGGCCTTGGCGAAAGCGGCCTCGGCTTCGAGCATGCCGTTGCGCGTCTCGGGCGTGCCGCCGGATTTCGAGATGACGACGACGAGCGTGTGCTCGATGCGGTGTTGCAGGCTCGTGAGCGTGCGGTCGATGCCGTTGGGATCCGTGTTGTCGAAGAAATGCAGGCGCAGCCGGTCGTCATCGGTGCCGAGAGCATCGCTGACGAACTGCGGGCCGAGCGCCGAGCCGCCGATGCCGACGACGAGCACGTCGGTGAAGCGTCCGCTGGCATAGACCTTGGCGACGAAATCGCGGATCGACGAATTGCAATTCTCGATCTCGGCTTTCAACTCCGCCGTGGGCGCGAGTTGCGGGGCGCGCAGCCAGTAGTGGCCGACCATGCGGTTTTCGTCCGGATTCGCGATCGCGCCGGCCTCGAGGGCCTTCATGCTCACGAAAGCCTTCTGCGCGAGCGGCTCCATCCTGGCCAGAAAATCATCGCCAAAACGCATGCGGCTGATGTCGAGCGAGAAGCCGAGCGTGTCGTTACGGAGGAGATATTTCTGATAGCGATCCCAAAGAGAACTCATAGCGAAGGATGCGAACAAATTGGCGGGGGTGTGTCGAGTGCCGACCGAATCTCAGCCGGCGAAGCGCGGCCCGCGGCGGCGCGCGGTCCACCCCAGCAGAGCCACCGCCGCGATGGCCACGGCGGCCAGGGTCGTGGACAGATCGAGGCGCAAGGGGATGACGAGTCCACCCAAGGCAACCGTCAGTCCCAGCCCATAGGCAGAGGCGCGCGCCGCCGAGGTGCCGAAGGAGCGGTGCAAGATCACAATGGAAGCCGGAATGGTGGACTGCAGCAAGGCGACGCCGGCGCAAAGTCCCACCACGGATTGCCGGGCGAATTCCAGCAGGAGGCACGAGACGAGGAGCGTGATACTGACGTGGCGGACGGTGGGCCAGCGGGAGATCATCCAGCCGCCGAGCACTTTACCGCCGGCGGCGGCAGCGGCGAGGGCGAAGAGGACGTGGCCATCGGCCGACCGCGCGATTTGCACGAGATCCCACAGCGCCGAGCGCAAAGTGAGGGCGAGCAGGATGAGCAGCATCAGGCCGTCGTGGGCGTCGACACCCGGCGCGGCGACGCGACGCTCCGCGGTTTCCTCGCGCGGCCATTGCCCACGCAGGAAGAGGCCTCCCGCGAGCAGCGCCGCGGGGAGCAGAGCCGCCCACGGGGCCAGTTCGCCTTGCGTATTCCCCAGCCAGCCGCCGAGCGTGAGACCGAGGATGCCCGGTGCGGAAAACCAGCCGAGCGCGCGCTCACCGCGCGGCAATTGCAGCGCGATCGCGCCGCCCGCGACATGACAAAAGGCCGACGCCGCCCCGGAGAGGATGACCGCGAGCCCCGGGGTAATATTCCACGCCTGCACCGCCACAATCATCATCGCCAGCGCTCCGAACAGCCAGGTGTGCTGCCGTCGCGAGCGATCCATGATCCAGGCCACCGGCAATTGCCCGGCGAAAGCCAGCGCCGCGTAAATCGCCAACCAGGGCAACCGGTCCCACGCGGAGGCCTCCGGCATTCCGCCACCGAGCATCCAGCCCGCGATGAAATCATTCACCCCGTGGCTGGCAGCCAGCAGGGCGAGGAGAGAAAAGCGCAAGGCAGGTTTCATGACACGGGCGCCAGCCAGGATAGCAGCGGAGTGCCCAGCAACCAACTGGTGAGATTCATGGCCAGCGAGATCCCCAGCGCGCGCCCGGGAGGCCAGCGCCAGAACCACGCCAGGATCGCCGCTTCCACCAGGACAATCGCCGCTTCCAGCAGCGGCACCGGAGCCGGCCACAGTGCGAGCACGCCCATGGCCGCACCCCAACTGGCTCCATTCAAGCACAGACAAAAAAGCCCCGTGGCGCGAAATCCCAAACCGGAAAGCCACGCCAGCAGCGGCCACTCCAGCAGGACCGTGAGGACGAAGGCGAGCGCCGGCTGGAACATGAGGTGCGTGAGCCGCGACCTACGAATGCGGCGCGACGGAGCCGGAAGGGCGCCGCTTGCGCAGCAACAACAAGACTCCCACCGCAACGAGCGCCAGGACAAGATACGGCAAGGGACTCACCGGCGGCGCGTGATGGGGCGACGGCGGAGGTGGAGGCGGCTGGATGACGATATCGGCAAGAGGTGACCTGAGAGAAAAGAGCGTCATAGGTTTCGATGAAGAAAAACTCGCGTGCATCCTGCCCACAATTCCTCCTGGTGTCGATCTTGCGTAGCGCGCATCCTCAGCCGATGTCATTTGACGCCGCGCGCCCAATTTCACATCATGGCTCCGGAACTTCATCCGGCATGAAACAGATCTACTTCGCCGCGTTTCTCCTTTGCTCCGCGCTCGTCCCAGTCCGGGCCGACATTCTCCGTCGCCCTCTCCCCGACATCTACCGCGCCTACCCCAGCGAGCTCATCGTCAGCAACCTGTCGGCGTTCCCCAAAGTCAAATTCAGCATGGGTATCGGCGATCTCCCGCGCGAGCCGCTCGAGGAAAACAAGACTTATGTATTCAAGGCGTCCACCCGGCTCTTCGTGGCGGATGCCGACCACAAGGCCCGCGAGTGGGCGACGGTGGAATACCACCGATCCAAAAACGAACTCGTGAAGATCCTCGTCAAGAAAGTGAGCTACGGCAAAGGGGGGATCAAAGTCAGCTACGACGTCGACGCGGGGCCCATACCCCCGCACCAGCCATCCCTCCCGTCCACCGCGGGTGCCTGGTCGCCGTTCGTGCTCTCCGGCCTGGGCTGCTGCGGGCTAGTGCTGCTCGCCCCGCGCGTCCGCCGCAAAGCCGCTCCAGACAATCCGTCCCCACCGCCCGGCGCTTGACTGGCTAAATGCCATGGCCTGGCATTACGAACGCCTTGCACAATAGGCACTGGGATGGCCATCCAGGAAAAATTCGGACCTTGACCAGCCTTGACCGGGCTTGACCAGGCTTGACCAGCCTCAGTTTTACTCTGGTCGACCTCAGGCCAATCAAGGCAGCCAGGGGTAGCTGATTCCCGTGTGAAGATCGACGCTTAATGCAACTCGATTGCATCAGACCAACCCCATTTTGATGTGTCAAAGAACCGCATTCCCTCCCCCTTCCGAATGTTTCCAACTCCGTCGGCTTCCCTACTCCCACTTTCGAGCGAGTACAGTAGCACCAAGGCCATAAAAAGTCAAGATAAAAATGGCGGACAGGCAGGCGACACCCCGCGAGCGTCCCCTCCTCGCGTGTCATCGTGGAGGGGAGTCGAACTTATTTCACAGTCGTTCAGCTACGACCGGTTCCCAGCCGCACCCCGCGCCGCACGGTGATCGGCGATCCCTCGGCGAGAAACGCCGAAACGGGAATGCCCGCCAGCGGCTGCGCGAAGTCCGCGCCGTAGAGGGCGGCCGCATCGCAATCGAGCCGCGCCTTTTTCGCCGTCCAGGACCGCCAGCGCGGATGCTCCACCTGATACTCGGCCGTGCTCCCGTCGCGCAACCGTGTGTAGCCCCAATAATGCTCGAAGATGAACTCCTCGGCGCTCCCCTCGCCGATCGGCGCGGGCTCGCCTTCGCACTCCGCGCTTATGGAGTTCCAGCGACCGCCGAAACGCCACGCATATTCGCAATGGCCCGGCGCAACCGTATGCCGCATCGGGCAGGCCAGGTAAGGCTCGTTGTAGAGCACCCGGGCCACCGTCGCGATGGCCAGGCGCGGCACGATCTCACGGACAAAGGTGACCCCGCGCCGCCATCCTTCGGGCGTCTCGCGCCGCACATAGAAACGCAGGTTCACTTCCTCGAAATCCTGGTGAAAGGGAACCGGCACCCCCAGCACTTTGGTGTGCAGAAACAAAAAGCCGACCATGCTGACCAGCGCTTCCCCCTGCCACAGGTCCAGTTCCACGCCATGCGGCACGAGGGGCCGCAGCACGGCGGGGTCGACGACGTAGTTCAGCATCAGCAACGACCGCCATTCGGCAGTGAGAAAGACGCGGGGCGGAGGCAAGGTCGCGGGCATGAAAAAAGGGGCACTGGAAGGCTACAAGATTCAGCGCTTTAAGGGCGCAAAAAATACCCGAGAAATTTGTTGCCGCCCCCGGACTCGGGCTCTACTGTGCGCGCCTCCTTTGAGGAGTCTTAGCTCAATTGGTTAGAGCGCCGCCCTGTCACGGCGGAGGTTG
>NZ_JBDUCX010000289.1:0-7871 GCF_040003245.1 Chthoniobacter sp. | reverse complement strand
TTAACTACCCGCTGCCCGACCAGCAGCCCGCGGAGAAGTTTGCCGCATTCACTTACCTCCACACCGATGCCGTGCGTCCAGTTTGCGGCACCGTTCACAACGTTGCCTCGCCAGAGATGCTTTACTGCTCCAGCACTACCGGCGCGCATTTTGAGCGCCGCGCCAAGGAGTTGAAGGCTTTCGCCGACCCCGTGGAGGCTATCGTCCAATCGGCAGCGCAGGATGGATAGACGAGTGTGAAAGCTTGTCCGAAACGGAAGGAGAATGCCCGTTGGTTCCCAACCAAAGGAGGCCTCCCATATCCACTGCTAGCGCGAACGAGGACCTCTTCCCCGCGGCGTCAGATCGACATTTACCGCAGGTAGTGGGGCACCATTTGCAATCCATGCGCGCATCAGTTCAACTTCCCTCGGTGATATCGCGTGGCCAGTCGGAGGCATGGCACCCACCTGATTGTCGGCCAAGGTGACTACCCGCAAAAAGCGGCTGTCCTCCGGGTGGCCCGGCACGATGAGTTTTCCGGGGCCTATGAGTGCCGCGAGCGCTGCGGTGTCCGTGAGTGGGGGCATGGAAGGAAGGCGCTGCTGGCCGTGGCAGTGGACGCAATTGTTTTCCAGCAATGGAACGACCTGCTGGTAGGTGGCCGGGGCGGAGGGATGGACGGTCATGCAGCCGGCGACGATCAGGACTGGGAGCGTCAGGGTTTGCGGTAGTAATCGTAAGGCTCGGATCGAGATGACCTTCATGGGCGAGAAGCGTCAGCGTTGATGAACGAGGAGGCCAATACCTTCCCGGAAGCTCACGAATAGCGGGGGGCTATGACCAGGCCGTTCGCCGATCACCGAAATAGCGGCGCGATCACGTGCTCCGCGAAAGGTCTTTCACGATCTGGATGTAATCCTTGAGCGGTTTTGAGGGATTGTCCGCGCGCCATGCAACGGTCGATTCCCGGCGGAGCGGTGGCGAGAGTGGGCGGAAGACCACTCCTTCGTGCGGCAGACCGGTAATCTGTTCGGGCAGCAACGCAAGTCCCAGCCCGTCGGCGACGAATTTGATCGCCGCCAGCTCGCTGTCTACTTCTTGCAGGATGCGGGCCTTGAATCCTGCGATCCGGCAAGTCTCGACGAGCCACTCGCGCTTCCCGGGATACATTTTCGGGGACATGCCGACGAAAAACTGGGTCGCAAGTTCGGCGAGTTTAATTTTTGCCCTCTTGGCGAGCGGATGACGCTCGGGAAGGAAAGCGAGCATCGTGTCTTTGGCCACGCATTCGGAGAGCAAGTCGTGGCCGGAGAGCGCGGGCGGCAGACCCACGAAGCCGAGGTCAATCTTGTGCGCATCGAGCGCTTCGAATTGCGCGGCGCTGCCCAGGTCGAAGAGGTTCAAAGCCACATGCGGACAGAGTTGGCGGAAGGCACCCAGCGTGGCGGGCAGCAGGCCGTAGTGGATATTTGAGATGTAGCCGATATTGAGGTGCGAGCTTTCCCCGTGTTCCATCTGCTGCACGGCGGCGACGGATTCGGCGCACAGCGCGAGCACCTTTTTTGCATCGAAAAGGAACCGTCGCCCCTGCTCGGTGAGCGCGACCCGGTTGTTCGAGCGGTCTAGCAGGCGCACGCCGATTTCGTCTTCCAGATTCCGCACCTGCCGGGTGAGCGACGGCTGGGCCAGCCGCAGCTTTTCCGCAGCTTTGGTAAAACTCAACGCCTCGGCGACTGCGATGAAGTACCGCAGGTGGCGAAGTTCCATTACCAAAGTATCGGGGCGACCAGCGCTTTTGGCTGCAACAATTGATCGGGCGAATAGCTTTTAACTATAATGAGGGCGTCGAGGAGGTATTGGCTGGGTCGGCGGGATGGCCCGATTCCTAAAAAGACCAAAAATGGCAGCCACTCCATCCAATATGCCAACCGCGCGCTTCGCCCTGATCGCCTGCCTCATGCTTTTTCTCCCTGCCGCCCGGACTACGGCGCAAGAGGTTATTCGCGAGGGTAAAAGCCTCGAAGTGGTGTTGGTTCCGCCGAAAAATCCGGTTGAAGAGCCCGACTTTCGACCTGGATCGCTACCGTTCACGGCAGCGGATGCGGTTCAGTACTTCTCTACCGTCTTGGAGATGTCGCCGGAGAAATCGCCCAATGGCGGGACGTTCTTCGAGCATCAACACGATCCTCTGCCTGAAGATCGCTGGCGGATCGAAGTTCTGGCGGAAGACAAGAACGTCATTGTCGAGTTCACTGTCGGCGGCAATTACGGGTTCGGTCTGGCCCGCGAGTTTTTTGAGAGCCCGCTGTTTCGACGCGATGAGTTCGAGACCTTCTACGAAATGCTGAGCAACGCCAAAAATGCTCCGGTCGAAAAGATGCGGCGTTTCACCCTGAAAATGACTCTGCGAGAAATAGAGCAATCTGAGATTCTGACCCTGCGCTTCACCCCGCGCGATGACGAGGCGACTGCTGCGCGCCTGCGCCCATAATGTCCTGACTCAGCTCGCGGACCTGTCTGCGGATAGCTCCCGGCTATGAGGTGGTGCCGGGGGAGGTATTGGCCGAAGTCGGTCGGCGACCTGACCCTTGTCCAGGTTGGGGAACCTTACGGAACAGCCGGGGAATCCTTGGACCTTCCTGCATCCTTCATGAACGACATCATCCATCATTCCGAACGGCCTCCGGGTAGCAACGGGAAGATGGATGAACCAGAAGCCAAGCCTTTGGCAGCGGCAATCGCGAATGATTGGGCGTCGCGCGTTCACGTCCAGACGCTTGTGCTGATGGCGGCGACGGCCTTTGGCATCTACATCTGCTACCGCTTGGCCGAGCCGTTCCTGCCTTCCATGGTCTGGGCGTTGGCGCTGGCGGTATTGTTTGCCCCGTTGCAGCGCCGGCTGGAGGCGAAGATCAAGCGGCGCAGCGTGGCAGCGGCGGTTTCCGTTTTGGTGATCGGGCTGATCGTGGTCGTGCCGGCGACGTTCGTCGGTCAGCGACTGGTTCTGCAGGCGGCGAGAGGGGCGCAACTGATCGAGGCCAAGGTCAACTCTGGCGAATGGCGGCAGGCCATCGAAACCCAGCCGCGCCTCGCGCCGCTCGCCGAAAAGGTCGAGCGAAACGTCGATTTGCCGGGGGCCGTCAATTCATTCGCCAACTGGTTGACCGGCCTCGCCGGTGCCATCGTGAAGGGCTCGGTCACTCAGGTCATCGGCGTTTGCCTCATCTTTTATCTGCTCTTCTTTTTCCTCCGCGACAGGCGCGCAGCGCTCCAGTCACTCCGTGTGCTTTCGCCGCTGACGGAAGCCGAGATGGATCGCCTGATTAGCCGAGTCAGCGATACGATCAACGCCACGATTTCCGGCACGCTCGCGGTCGCCTCGGTGCAGGGCCTGTTGGGCGGACTGATGTTCTGGTGGCTCGGCCTTTCCGCGCCGCTGCTCTGGGGCGTTGTGATGGCTTTGCTCGCGGTGGTGCCGGTCCTGGGCGCTTTCGTGGTGTGGATTCCCGCGGCCCTTTTTCTGGCGATGGAAGGCAGTTGGGGCAAGGCGCTGATTCTCGCCGCGTGGGGCATGCTGGTCGTCGGCACGGTTGATAATTTGCTCCGTCCAATTCTCGTCGGAAATCGGCTGAAACTGCACACCGTTCTCGTCTTCGTCTCCGTGGTCGGTGGCGTGATCCTGTTTGGTCCGGCTGGCCTCATCCTTGGCCCCGTCGCCCTCACGATTACCACCGTGCTGCTGGAAGTCTGGCCGAGTCGAACCACGACTGCGGCGGTCGTGCGAGTCGAGCCCGCGCGGTCGGAAGTTGAAAGCGAGTTTCCTGACCCCGCGCTCCCGAGTCTTCCGCACCGCACTAACTAAATCGACCTCATGAACCCAAACATACGCAGTTCCAATGATCGAGCCACCTTGGCGGCAATCGCGCGCAGGGCGATGATCGAGCGCGGCCTGGAACCGGACTTCCCGCCGGCGGCAAAGCAAGAGCTGGCGGCCATCGGCGGCCCCGCAACGGCGTCCGGCGAGGTGCGCGACCTGCGCGACCGGCTCTGGGCGTCCATCGACAACGACGATTCGCGCGACCTCGACCAGCTCACCGTCGCGGAGCCGCTCGCGGGCGGTCAGGTCCGGATCCTCGTGGCCGTCGCGGACGTGGATGCGCTGGTGCGGAAAGGGTCTGCGCTCGACGGCCACGCGTCGCGCAACACGACTTCTGTTTACACCCCCGCCGCGATCTTTCCCATGCTGCCCGAGGCGCTGTCCACCGATCTCTCATCGTTGAATGAAGACCAGGACCGGATCGCTGTGGTGGCGGACATGGTATTCGAGACCGACGGATCACTCGCCACGTCGGACCTTTACCGAGCGCATGTGCGGAACCACGGAAAACTGGCTTACCGCAGCGTCGCCGCATGGCTGGATAGTGAAGGTGCGGCGCCCCGGCGAGTCGCGGAGATCCCAGGACTCGACGAAAACCTCCGCCTTCAAGACAGCCTCGCGCAGCGCCTCGTAGCCGTGCGCCACCGCCACGGCGCGCTCAGCTTGGAGACGATTCAGACGAAGGCGGTCTTCGACGGCGATGTCCTTTCCGATCTCGATACGGATCGAAGGAACCGGGCAAAGCAGTTGATCGAGGACTTCATGATCAACGCAAACGGAGTGACGGCGACCTACCTCGCGTCGAAAAAATTCCCCTCGCTCCGCCGCGTTCTGCGATCTCCGGAACGCTGGGACCGCATCGCGCAACTCGCGTCGGGTTTGGGTGAACAGCTCCCCAAAGAGCCGGACGCCGTAGCCCTCGAAGCTTTCCTGGAGCGACGACGCAAAGCAGACCCGGAGAAGTTTCCCGACCTCTCGCTGGCCGTGGTCAAACTCATCGGGAGAGGAGAATATGCGCTCGATCTACCCGGCGGCGTGGCTCCTGGCCACTTCGGGCTGGCGGTAAAGGACTACACCCATTCCACGGCACCGAACCGGCGCTTTCCCGATCTCATCACGCAGCGGCTCCTCAAGGCCGCAATGTCGGGAGCGCCGCTGCCCTACACGATCCCGGAGCTGACGGAACTCGCGAAACACTGCACGGAGCAGGAAGACGCCGCGACCAAGGTCGAGCGGCGCGTACGAAAGTCGGCGGAGGCGCTGCTCCTGTCCGGCAGAATCACGGAGCATTTCGATGCCATCGTCACGGGCGCCTCGCCGAAGGGAACATGGGTGCGGATCTTCCAGCCGCCCGTCGAGGGCAAGCTGGAACGCGGCTTCCAAGGACTCGATGTGGGTGACCACGTCCACGTCAAACTGGTCCACACCGACGTTGAGCGCGGCTTTATCGACTTCGTGCGCGACTGACGCCCCTTTTTTTCCCATCCGCGAAGAAAACGAATATGATGAACAACAAACAGACCCACATACTGGCTCGCCTGGAGATTGGTTTTCGCATGGATGCGGCGCATCTCTGGGAGTTGGAGAAGGACTTAATCGTGACGCTGCAGAGCGCGCGACATTTCGGGAGAGCACATGGCTCGGCGGGCGAATGGAACACGGACTGGCACCGGCAATGGGACAACGTCGAAGGGATTTTGCAGAGAACCCGAGTGCTGGTGAATGCAATGCAGGATGCCATCGAAAGCAGGGATGGCGTTCGCACGGAAGAGGCGTTGGTGGCGTGGGACATGATTCAGTTGGAAGACGCCCGCCTGGTGGCGGCGCTTGGAGCCATCCGCGCGCAAGCGAGCAAGCTGAGCGCGGATATTCGCCAGGATTGGAACGCCCTGGCCCGCACGTTCGAGCTGCATTTGGAAGCCATCCACGCTTGCGCCCAAGCTTCGCGAGTGAAGCTGGAGTTGTTAGAGAAGCACTCCAAGAAGGATGTGGATCAGCTTGTTCAGCGAGTCCTCACCAAACTGCCGAACCCCACCCTGACGGCCGGCGTGGACTATCAGCAGGAATATGACAGGGCGGCGATCGAGCTTGAGCGGGAACAGCACGAATACCTCGGCTTGGGTGATCTCTTCAAAAGCTTTTGGCAGTGGTTCGAGTCGCCGGAAGAGCGGGTGGCCAAGAACAGATTCCTTCGGATCGAGGAGGCTGAAGATCGACGCGCGCTCAGCATCGCAGATTGAAAGGATGACTATGACGACCATCACACCGCACCAACTCAGCGCCCGACTGGAACACGGCGAGAAGCTTCACCTGCTCGATGTCCGCACGCCCGCGGAGCATGCGGAAGTTCACGTCCCCGGCGTGCATCTCGCGCCGCTCGACAAACTCGATGCGGCCGAACTCGCCGATGCGGACGGCTTCGCCAAAGACCAAGCGATCTTCATATTTTGCCGCTCGGGCGGCCGGGCGAAGCAGGCGGCGGAGAAACTGGAAAAGAGCGGCTATACACAATGCAGCGTCGTCGAGGGCGGCACGATGGCCTGGGCTGCGGCTGGGTTGCCCGTCGAGCGCGGCGCGACAAGAGTAATGTCGCTGGAACGGCAGGTGCGCATTGCAGCGGGAGCCATCGTGGTCATCGGCGCGCTGCTCGCGCAGTTTGTGAATCCCGCCTTCGTCTGGCTCTCCGGCTTCGTCGGCGCGGGGCTGATGTTCGCCGGGATCACGGACACCTGCGCGATGGGGATGCTCATCGCGAAGCTGCCGTGGAACCAGCGCGGCGTCGGCGCGTCCTGTGCGAGGTAAATGGAAACCTCATCGCCAAAAACCATCGTCATCGTCGGCGGCGTCGCGGGTGGCGCGAGTGCGGCGGCCCGCGCGCGGCGGCTTTGTGAACACTGCGAGATCATCATTTTCGAGCGCGGCGAGCATGTGTCGTTTGCCAACTGCGGACTGCCGTATTTCGTCGGTGGCGAAATCGCCGAGCAGGACAGCTTGCTCGTGCAGACGCCCCAGAGCCTCAAGGCGCGCTTCAATTTGGATGTGCGCATCAAGACCGAAGTGATCGGCATCGATCGCACGGCCCGGCGAATTCAGGTGCGCGAATCGGAAACCGGCCGCGAATACGAACAATCCTACGACGCGCTCATTCTTTCCACGGGCGCATCGCCACTCCGGCCGCCCATTCCCGGCATCGATCATCCGAACCATTTCGTGGTGCGCAACATTCCCGATGTGGAACGCATCATGGCGTGGTCAAAGGATTGCCAGCGTTGCCGCGCCGTCGTGGTCGGCGGCGGCTACATCGGTCTCGAAATGGCCGAGCAACTGCGGCATCGCGGCTTCGATGTGACTGTGGCGCAAGGACCGCCGCAGGTGATGACGCCTTTCGATCCCGAAATGGCGGCGTGGTTGCACGCGGAGTTGCGCGCCAACGGCGTGGCTTTGCACCTGAACGATCCCGTGGTCGCATTCGAGCCGCCCTCCGAGCAGGAGCCCGCCCGCGCTTCCATCGTGGTGCTGAGAAGCAGCCAGCGATTACCCGCCGACTCGGTCATTCTCGGGCTGGGGGTGAAACCTGAAATCGGTTTGGCCACCGCAGCCGGTCTGGAGATCGGAGAACGCGGCGGCATCCGGGTTGATGAACATCTCCAAACGAGCGACCCTCACCTCTGGGCCGTGGGCGATGCCATCGAAGTGCGCGATGGAGTCACGGGACAATGGGCGCTCATCGCGCTGGCCGGCCCGGCGAATCGCCAGGGACGAATTGCCGCGGACAACATCCTCGGGCGACCGTCGCGATACGAACACACGTGGGGCACGGCGATTGTGCGCTTGTTCAAGCTCACCGCGGGCTGCACGGGCGCTAACGAAAAATCGCTCCGCCGCGCTTCTATTCCCTTCCTCGCGATCCATCTTCACCCCGGCTCGCACGCCGGCTACTACCCCGGCGCCGAACCTATCGCGTTGAAAATTCTCTTCGCGCCCGACACTGGAAAACTGCTCGGCGCGCAAG
>NZ_JBDUCX010000288.1:0-7904 GCF_040003245.1 Chthoniobacter sp. | reverse complement strand
TGATGGGCAAAGAGTTCCTGCCCGAGTTCAACGAAGGCACCGCGACGATCAACGTGCTCTCGTCGCCGGGCACATCGCTCAAGCAATCGAACCGCATCGGCGAGATCGCGGAAAAGCTGCTGCTGAGCGTGCCGGAAGTCATCTCCACCGGACGGCGCACGGGCCGCGCGGAACTCGATGAGCACGCCGAGGGCGTCCACTACAGCGAGATCGACGTGGACTTCAAAAAGACCGGCCGCACGCGAGAGCAAATCCTCGATGACGTGCGCGCCAAGCTCAGCCAGATCCCCGGCGTCGTCACGAGCGTCGGGCAGCCGATCTCGCATCGGCTCGATCACCTGCTCTCCGGCGTGCGCGCGCAAATCGCGGTGAAGATTTTCAGCGAGAATCTCGACGCCCTGCGCGCCGCCGCCGCGCAGACCGAAGCGGTGATGAAGACCATTCCGGGCGTCGTCGATTTACAAATCGAGAAACAGGTGCTCATGCCGCAGGTCAAGGTGCAGGTGAACCGCGAGAAGGCGAAACTCTACGGCGTGCAAATCGGCGAGCTGAACGAGACGCTCGAAACCGCGCTCAATGGCCGTACCGTCGCGCAGGTGCTCGACGGGCAAAAAACTTACGACGTGGTGGTGCGCTACGACGAAAAATCGCGCGACGACGCTGAAGCCATGCGCCGGATGCTCATCGACGCCGGCACGCAATCGAGCAGCGCGAAACCCGAAGGCGAAAACGGCGCGAAGCCTGAGCGCGAAACGCCGCAGAAGGTGCCGCTCGCGCTCGTCGCCGACGTGCTCGAAGGCAAAGGCCCGAACATCATCAACCGCGAAAACGTCCAGCGCCGCATCGTCGTGCAGGCGAATGTCAGCGGGCGCGATCTCGGCTCCGTCGTCAAAGAAATTCAGGACAAGATCAACGCGCAGGTCCATCTGCCGACCGGCTTTTTCATCAGCTACGAAGGCCAGTTCCAGAGCCAGCAGGAGGCGACGCGGCTCATCGGCCTGCTCTCGATCGCGACGCTCGCGACGATGTTCCTCGTCCTCTACTCGCACTTCCGCTCGACGATGATCGTCGCGCAAATCCTGCTCAACATCCCGCTCGCCTTCATCGGCGGCTTGATCCTGACGTGGCTGCTCGTCGGCAAGATCTCCATCGCCACGCTCGTCGGCCTCATCACGCTCGCCGGCATCGCCTCGCGCAACACGATCATGATGATCTCGCACTACATCCATTTGATGGAGTTCGAGGGCGAAAAGTTCGACAAACACATGATCGTCCGCGGTTCGCTCGAACGGCTCGTCCCCGTGACGATGACCGCCGCCGTCGCCGGCCTGGCCTTGATTCCGCTCGTCCTCGCCGCCGGCCAGCCCGGCAAGGAAATCCTCTACCCCGTCGCGGTCGTCATCCTCGGCGGCCTCATCAGCTCCACGCTCCTCGACATGGCCGTGACGCCCGCCGTCTTTTACAAATTCGGTCGTCGCGCCGCGGAGAAATACGTCGAACGCGAAGAAGTCGATCCCCTCGACGCGATCACGGCCATGCCCATTCCCACCGAGCGCAAACGTAGCGACGAAAAAACGATCACTGGAAATGGCGCAAATGAGTTTGAGGGATCGGCGAAGGAACGTCGTTGAGCGCGGCCGGGCTTCGTCTTTGAAGCGCGCCAGGTTTGGACGGAGATCGCCTCCTCTACTCGATTGCCGCAGTTGACGAAGCGCGGCGCGCGGCGAAGTAGGAGCCGATGACCAGTAACGCGGCCAGCGCTTGCGCCTCGAGAGTTTCCACCGTGGGCAATATGCCGAACCACAGTCCCATCCAATCCGGCATGAGGCCGCTCAGAGAGGGGATGGCCGTGGTGGGAATCCAGTGCGCGAGTTGCATCTCCTGCGCCTGCTCGCCGACCATGACCAGCAGGACCGCTCCCAGCATGATCCCGGTGAGCACGAGCATCCGGCGATATGGCAGGCGCCGATGCGCGACGAAGGTGAGAGCCGCGGCGATGCCGGTGAAAAAGAGTCCGATGGAAGTCCCGAGCAAGACCGGCCCTTCGCCGAGTTTCAGCCGGTAACTTTGCAAAAAGAGCACGACCTCGAAGCCCTCGCGATAGAACGACGTGAAGCCGAGGAGCGCCAATCCCAAGAGGAGCCGCGTCTGCGAAATGCGCCGCCCCTGCGCCCCGGCGAGCAGCTCTTTTTTCCGGCGGTTGTGCAGGCAGATCCAGCCGCCCCAATAGACTTTGTGAAAGAACCAATTCATCACCACGAGCAGCACGACGACGGCGAGCAACCCCGTAGCGGCTTGCAGGTCGAGTGCGGGCACGCTCTCGCTGAGGCTGCCGACGATGCCGATGGCGATGAACCAGGTGATCACCGTGCCGATGAATCCCGCGCCTGCTCCGATGGCCACCGGACGCCGGTGCGCACGATCCCGCCCGATCATGCTCGCGGTGATCGCCGAGAGCACGAGGATGCACTCCAGCCCTTCGCGAAAAACGAGGATGCCGATGTCCAGCATCGCGGCGGCAGGCGAGCGATGAGGCTGGACCGGATCGGGAACTCCGCCCGCGGTGATCCCCTGCCAGACGAGCAATCCGACGATGATCAATGCCGGCACGGCGAGCGCGATTCGCACCGCCGGTTTCAGAAATCCCTTTGGTGGGATTTCTACGTCGGCAGTAGTCAGGTGTGTGGCGGCGGCGGCGGTATTCATGGCGGAGGTTGCCCGACAAATGTAGCGGCTCCGCGAATTGCTGGCTTTCGGTGGATTGCCAAAAATTGTCGGCAGATTGCGAAAGGGAAGCTGATCCGAATGGTAGAGCGCCGCCTTCGGGAACTTGACAAAGCGTCCTGTTGAGAACGAATCTCAGGTTCTCCGCCCGGTGCAAGAGCCGCGCTGACCGTCCGAAATGATCGCTTCCAGCCACAACCCAAATTGCTTTGAATCCGCGGCGTGGCGCGGTATCCGCGGCACCTGGCAGCAGGTTTATGGCAGCTTTCCGAATGAGGGTGTGAGTGTGGAATGGCACGATTTTGAAACTCCCACCGAACTCAATTGGGCGGAGAGTTTTCACGATGACAGTCTCGAACTCTGCCTGAATCTCTGCGGCTCGGGCACGATCACGCAGCGCTCGCGCTCGCTCGCCCTCGGCGATTTCACTATCGCTTTGTATCGCGGCGACGGTGCCGAGCTGACTGCCGCGCGCTCGGCGTCCGGTCATCATCGTTTCGCGACTGTGGAGCTTTCCCGCGACTATCTTCAAAAGCAGTTGGCTGACTGTCCGCGCGAGGAGCTTCATCCGGTGGTGAAGGGTTTCCTGGAAAATACCCGCCGGGGCGTTTCCGCGGCGGTGCAGCCGATGACCGGCCCGCAGCAGACCCTGCCACTGCTTTTCTGCGAACCGCCCGTGCCCAAAGCGGCACAACCGATTTGGTTTCAGGCGCGCGTGCTGGAGTTGATCTCGCAAGTCTGTTTCCGCCCGGAGGTCGAGTTCTTTTGCAGCAGGCAAAAGCGGATGGCGCGCGAGCGAGTCGAAAAGACCAAAGCGGTCCTCGCGGCAAGGCTGGACCAGCCTCTCGATCTCGATGCCGTCGCCCGGCAAGTCGGCTGCAGCAGTTTCTATTTGAGCCGCACTTTTTCCCAAGAGGCCGGGCTGACGATGGCGCAGTATTTGCGCCGCATCCGAATGGAAAAGGCCGCGGAACTTTTGCTCACCGGGCGTTTGAACGTGACCGAAGTCTCGCTGGAGGTTGGTTATTCGAGCCTCGGCCATTTCTCGAAATCATTCTGCGAAGTGATTGGCTGCTGTCCCACGCTCTATCCGCACGCGCGGCATCTCGTGATGCCGCGGCGGTAGTTTTCGCAAGCGCCCGACAAAAAATAGCAATCCGGCGGAAGCGCGGGCGCAGGGCTTTCTGAAATGTTGAGCGCCTCATGCACTCACGCCCAATCCGCTCGATTCAAAAGATCACGCGCCTCACGGCGCTCGCCGCAGTCTTGCTCGCGCCCGCTTTCACCGCGTCGGCCACGGAACGGCGCTTTACCTATACCTATGAGACAACGACCACGCCGAAAGGCGGCATCGAGATCGAGAATTGGGTGACGTGGAAACACATCGGCGAACCCGGCACGAGCCACACCGATCTCTTCGAGTTCCGGCACGAACTGGAGTTTGGCATCACCGATCACTTGCAACTCGGCGTCTATCTCTTCGACTGGCAATACAACCGCAAAGACGAGGAGGGTCATCAGGCACGATGGCAGCACTCCGGGCTCGAGTTGATCTACAGCCTCACGAATCCGACCACCGACTTCCTCGGCTCCGCGCTCTACGCCGAAGTGCTCGCCGGTGAAGACTCGTTTGAAGCCGAGGGCAAGCTGTTGCTGCAAAAAAACTTTGGCCCGCTCCGCATCGCCTACAACCTGATCCTCGAAGCCGAATGGGAAGGCAAAAAGTTCGGCAACTTCGACGAGCGCAACGGCGAGTTCGCGCAAACGCTCGGCATCAGCTACGACCTCAACAGGAACTTCTCCGTCGGCGCGGAAGTCCTGCACGAAATTCCGCTGCCGGACTGGAGCGAAGCCGCGGACTCAAATGTCTTCATCGGACCGAATGCGTCCGTCCGCTTCGGGCGCGTCTTCGTCACCGCGACCGCGCTTTTCCAAGTCACGAACGTGGAAGCTGAACCAGACGCGCAAGTCCGGCTCATCACCGGCTTCGACTTTTAGGAACAATGATGGAGACATCGCCGACGTTCTCAAAGTGCGCTCGCCTGGCGGCCTGCATCGCCGTCGCACTCGTCATCGGCGGGTGTGCATTCACGGGCAACGTCGCCCCGCCGGTGACGCCAGCATTAGTCGGTGCCGGCCACGGGGCATCCGCGGAGACACTCGGTGAAGGCCGGCGCATCTTTACCGGAAAGTGCAGCGCGTGCCACGCGTCCGACCCGGTTGAAAAATACTCGACAGCGGAGTGGCGTGCCGCGGTCGATAAGATGGCCCCACGCGCGAAGCTGAGCGCCGATGAGCGCTCGACGTTGCTGGCTTACTTGATGGCAGTGAAATCATTGCCCGAAGATTCGGAGCGCTGAGCCAACATGGGATGAGGTGTATTGCGCACGAGAAGCAGGATCGTGGCGGTGGCCGCGAGCAGCGCCCCAGTGGTAAAGGCGACCCCGGTGCCGAATCTTTGCCAGAGCAAACCAAAGACCAGGCTCGCGGGCAACGTGGCGATCCCGATGGTGCAGTGATACCAGCCGAAAGCTGTGCCCCGCAGATGCGGCGGCACGAGACTCGCGATCCAGGCGCGCTCGGCGGGCTCCACGAATCCAAAATAGACGCCGTAGGCGAGGAAGACACCTGTCAGTAAAGGCGCGGAATTCAGCCAACCGAAGGCAAGATAAATGGCGGCGTAGAAGATCCAGCCGGCTGCCATCATGGGGCGCGGCCCGATACGATCGGCGAGCCGTCCTCCGAAATAGGTGGCTGCCATCTTCACGCCGTGATGCGCCGACCAAAGCACCGCTATCCAAGCCGCGGAAACGCCCGTGCCTCCAAGGCGCAGAAGCAGAAAGGCGTCGGTCGAATTCCCGAGTGTGAACACGAACACTGCCAACAGGAGACGACGATATTCCCCGCCCAAGGCGTTCCAAGAGGCGCTGAGCCTGGGCGCGATTTGAGCGTCGGCACGGTGCGTGGTGGGTTCTTTGATGAAGCACAGGAGAACGATGAGCACCAGTGCAGCAGGCACAGCCGCGAGGAGGAAAACCTGCCGAAGTGGCAAACCCGCAGTGGTCAGAAGCAGTGCGGCGACGAGCGGACCGACCACAGCACCAGCGTGATCCATCGAGCGATGGAAACCGTATGCAGTGCCTCGCGCGCTGGCGTCGGTGACATCGGCGATGAGCGCGTCGCGCGGCGAGGTGCGCAGCCCTTTCCCCACACGATCGGCGAAGCGAAGTGCCAACACGGCCGGCCAGACTGTGGCGAGCCCGATGAGCGGACGCACGAGTCCGGATAGGCTGTAACCCGAGACGATCAGCGGCTTTCGCTTTTGCGTGCGATCCGTCCAGATGCCCGAAGCGACCTTGAGCAGAGCGGCTGTCGATTCTGCGACGCCTTCGATGAGCCCGAGAGTGACCGCGCCCGCGCCGAGCACCGTCGCAAGAAAGATGGGCAGAAGCGGATAGATCATCTCGCTGGAGAGATCGGTGAGAAAACTCACCGCTCCGAGAGCAATGACCGCTTTGGGAATACGGGCGGTGAGGCGTGAAAACGGCATTGGTCGAGTGTGAACCAGCATCCATCAAATCAGCGAGACGGAGCAGAGCCTTCCTGCGCTTTGAAGAAGCGTTCGCCGTCCTCCGGGTTCATTACGTCCGCCATTGCGCGGTGATGGTCGCGCGTCTCGCCAGGAGTGTGGGCCGGACGGAGGAACGGGTCGCCTTTGCCGTGGAATCCCTCCTCCATTGCCCGAATGCGGCGGACTTGCTCGTCGTTGAGGTGGTAGTCGGATTGCCAGCGATGGACTTCGCTATCGAGGGTCGCTGCTTGTTGACGAGTGGCGAAGTAGTGAAACGCGAAACCCACGATCATAAAGATACCGGCAATCCACGCCCAGATCTGCGCCTTGTCCCGGAGCGTCATCGGCGCGGGCGGCTCCGGCTCCCGCCCTTTCTTCCGCTTCGTGCGCTTCTGCGGGTGATTCACGGTTGCTCAAGTGTTTGCGGGTGCGCGCAGCAACCGGAGGGCGTTGGCGATGACGAGGAGGGTCGCGCCGGTGTCGGCGAGGATTGCGAGCCAGAGGCTGGCGTGACCGAGCACGGCGAGGACGAGGAAGACGGCTTTGAGCGCGAGGGCGAAGGCGATGTTAAACTGGATGATGCGGACGGTGCGGCGGCCGAGAGTGATGGCTTCGGCCACTTTGCTGAGGTCGTCCTGCATGAGCGCCATGTCAGCGGTTTCGATGGCGGTGTCGGTGCCCGCGCCGCCCATCGCGATGCCGACGCTCGCTGCGGCCATCGCGGGCGCGTCGTTCACGCCGTCGCCGATCATGCCGACGTATTTCAATTCACCGAGCATCGCTTTCACGCGCTCAATCTTTTGGTCGGGAAGCAGGTCGCCGTGGGCTTCGTCGATCCCAGCTTTCTTCGCGATGGCGCTGGCGGTGCGTTGGTTGTCGCCGCTGAGCATGACGATCTTTTCAATGCCAGCGCGGTGCAGCGCCTTAATGGCTTCGGCGGCGTTTTCACGGATGGCGTCGCCGACGGCGAGGATTCCGAGCACTTCGCCTGTGCAGTCCGCGTGCGGTTTGTGTCCCACGACGACGACGGATTGCGCATCGGCCTCGATCTCCGCGAGACGTTCCTCGATTTCCGGGGAGCACACGGCCAGCTCGTGCGCGAAGCGATGGTTGCCGACAAAATAGGGATGGCCGTCGATGACGCCTTCGGCTCCGCGCCCGCTCTTCGCCTGGTAGTTTTCGCTGCGCGGAAACTCGATGTCCTTCTCCTTCGCATAGGCGACGACGGCTTGCGCCAGCGGATGCTCCGAATGCGTGTCGATACCGGCAGCGATGCGCAGGATTTCAGCTTCGGTCTTCGAGTTCAAAGCCACGACCTTCGTGACTCGTGGTTTGCCTTCGGTGATCGTGCCGGTCTTATCGACAGCGAGGGCGCGCAGTTTTCCCACGGCTTCGAGCACGGCGCCGCCTTTGATGAGCGCGCCGCGCCGCGCCATCGCGGTGAGCCCGGAGACGACGGACACCGGCGTGGAGATGACCAGCGCACAAGGACAGGCGATGACGAGCAGCACGAGGCCGCGATAAAACCACGTCAGCCATTCGCCGCCGAAAAGTAGCGGCGGCGCGAGCATGACGAGCAACGCGGCGACCATCACGGACGGCGTGTAGT
>NZ_JBDUCX010000287.1:0-7922 GCF_040003245.1 Chthoniobacter sp. | reverse complement strand
CGTGGATGGCCTTCTACTGCCTCACCATGCTCTCCATGGCCCTGGAGCTCGCCCAGCACAATCCTGTCTACGAAGACATGGCCTCGAAATTCTTCGAGCACTTCGTCCACATCGCCGACTCCATCAATCATCTCGGCGGCAACGGCCTCTGGAACGATGCCGACGGCTTCTACTACGACCAGCTCAAGCTCAATGGACAAAGCATCCCGCTCTGCACGCGCTCGCTCGTCGGCCTGCTCCCACTCATCGCCGTGGAAGTGCTCGAGCAGGAGCACATCGACAAACTGCCGGGCTTCGCCAAGCGCATGAAGTGGTTCATCGATCATCGCCCCGACCTCGCGGCGAGCATCACCATGTGCAATCCCTGCGCACATCACGAACACCGCATTCTCGCCATTCCCTCACGCGAGCGCCTCGAGCGCACCCTGCGCTACATGCTCGATGAAACGGAATTCCTGTCGCCCTTCGGCCTGCGCTCCGTGTCGCGGGTTCACAAGGACCAGCCGTACGTCTTCCGCGTGGGCAACGACGAGCATCGCGTCGATTACACGCCGGGCGAAGGCAACACCTACCTCTTCGGCGGCAACTCGAACTGGCGCGGCCCGATCTGGTTCCCGATCAATTACCTCATCATCGAGGCGCTGGAACGCTACCATCATTTCTACGGCGACGGCCTGAAAGTCGAATGCCCCGTCGGCTCAGGCACCATGCTAAACCTGAAAGAAGTCGCTCGCGAACTCTCGCGCCGCCACGCCCGGCTCTTCCTTCCCAATGAACACGGCGCACGCCCCTGCCACGGCGCCGATGCGCGTTACAGCACGAGCCCGCACTGGAACGAACTCGCCCTCTTCTACGAATATTTCCACGCCGACACCGGCCGCGGTTGCGGGGCCAGCCATCAAACCGGCTGGACCGCGCTCGCCGTGCGCTGCCTGGAGAGTATCAAAGAGCCGCCCCGGCCCGCCGCCGGGAGCCCCACACTGGCCCGCACCCTCGAACCTGCTGAGGCGCTGTCGTGAACGCGATCGGCGCGCCACCGGCGTCGCTGCTTGGAAACCAGCCATCACTGTCCCTGAGCCTCGCAGCGCGAACCTTCGCGCGCGGTTGCGGCTTGATTCTTCGCTTTGCCGTCCTCGCGATACTGTATCCGTTCGCCCTCGCGGACGGCCTGTGGCAGCCCGTGGCCGCTGCTCCCACAGGCACGGCGTTGGCCGGCGCGCGCGCCGCGTGGCTGCACCGCTGGAGTCGCGTCACGCGCGGCGTGCTCGGCTGGCGCCTGAACCACCACGGGTACGTTCCCGTGTCCGGTGTAGTCGCCGCCAATTTCACAGGAATTCGCGGCGCCATCCTACTCGCGGCCGTCCGTCCATGCGTTTTCGTCGCCGGGGCGGATGTGCGCAGGTGGCCGTTCATCGGACTTCTCGCCCGGCTCGCTGGAACCATCTTCGTCGATCGCCAACGGCACGATGCGGTTCGCGTGAACTTCATGATTCAACGCGCCGTCCAACACCGCCGTCTGCTCGTCGTCATCTTTCCCGAATGTCGCCGTAGTCACAACAATGCCACGCCCGGCCAATTTACGTCCGCGCTTTTCCAACCCGTGGTCGACCTCGGCTGCACTTTGACCGCCGCGGCAATCAGTCGCGGCCACCCCAAGTGCCATGGCACGAAGATCACCTTCAGTGCCCCAGCCTTCCGGCGCGGCAGCCGCAAGCAACTAGCCCGGCTACTTCGCCGCGAAGTGCTCGGTCTCGGCCTTCATTCCAAGCCCAGCACAGCGTGATTTGGAGAATGAATCGATCCGAAAGTGTTCTGGAATCTCGAGCAGCTCGCAAAGAGCAGCAACTCCGGACAATGCTCGGCGGATTCATTTGCGAGAGACGGAAGGAAGCGCCTGACATTAGAGCTCAGCAGCCCGCGGAGGTGAACCCCGATAGGGACAGGTATGGAGCGGGTAGCGGGAATCGAACCCGCATGGCCAGTTTGGAAGACTGGAACTTTACCACTAAGCTATACCCGCGAAGCCAAGCGAGAATCTGTCGCGGGCGGCGCGGTTGACAAGTGTTTTTTCCGGCCTCGGGAGCGCATCGGCCCGAAATGGGGGTGCGTTCATGGCTTGTCAAGGGGGTGGCTATGGGCCTAGCGTCCTTGCCGGCCCCTCGATCGTTATGCGTGCACTCCCCCGCCTGCTCATCTTCCTTGGCCTTGCCTACCTCTGCTTCGTGCTCTTTCACGAGGCTCGCATCGCCAGCAAAAATCCGGATGTCGATCCCAGCAAGGTCGTGATGCTCTTCGCGGGGACCGTCCTGGTGGGCGGGACCATGGCCATTCTCGTGGTCGTCATGATCATGCCGCGCATCGGCGACGCCGTGGGTAATTTCTTTTTTCAGCCCAGCCAGGAGATCGAGAAGGATCCGCACTCCGCCGCCGCCGCCGCGCTGGCGCGTGGCGATTACGAAGCGGCGGTCGAGGAGTATCGGCAGCTCATCGAGAAGGATCCCGCCGACACGCTCTCCTACAGTGAGGTCGCCAAAATCAGCTGCGAACATCTCGACGATGCCCTCGGTGCGTCGGCCACCCTGGAGCAGGCGTTGCAACGCGAATGGTCGCCCGAGGATGCCGCCTTTCTTAGTTCACGGCTCGTCGACGTGTATTGGAAATACCAGCACGACGCCCGCAGTGCGCGCGCGCTGCTCCTGCAGATCGTCGAGAGCATGCCCGGCACCCGGCACGCCGCCAACGCCGAGCATCGTTTGCGCGACATCGAGCAACAGATCGCGCTGGAGGGGTAGGCGGGGCGGTCATTCGGGCGGGGCAAGGCGGAACGCCGCGCCCAGGCGTCGAAAGCGGTCATGGCCTTCCGGAAAAAAACTCGCACCTTAAATCACCTTAAGGCGGCTTAAGGCACCTTAAATCGACTCGGTACCGGCGAGAGTGCCCCGCGGATCCCGACGCGCCACCAGCGTCCGCTCCACCAGACGCGGGAAGAAAGCCAACTCAGCACCCAGCACACCGTTTCCATCACACTGGAGGGGGGCAATCCCATCCAAATCCATGGCCAGGGAAAATGGAATTTCAGCGCCCCCGCCATCCCTTGCAGTCTCCAAGTGCGGATCAGTACCGCGCCTGAAAACACGATGAGAACCGACGATTCCGGTGGCCAGATCAAACAGGCGACGAGGCACCAGACGAGGCCCTGCGTGATGACCATCCCAGCGAATCCCACCGGGCTGGCCGCGCGATAGGTCACTGCCACGCGGCGCTGATGCCGCCAATAATCGGTCCACGACATCGCATCGCTATCCAGCGTCGCAATTTGCCGGCTCAGACGGATTCTCTGGCCGGCCTTCGCCAGCGCGGCTCCGAGTTGATGATCCTCCGCCAGCATATCGCCGAACGCCCGCCATCCACCGACTTCGGCGAGGCCATCACGCCGCACCAACGTGCAAGCGCCCAGCGTGAACTTCACGTCTCCAAATCGCCGCACGAGGGCCAGCCCTGGCCAGAGGCCCAACAGGACCGCCAGCGCATCGCAGCACTGCGGTCCCGAAACAGTATTCGCGAAACGATACGCCGCCGTGAGCGCGGCGCCGGCCTCCGCCTGCCACTCGCGGCGAAAGGCGTCCACGAATTCCGGGTCGAAGATGACTTCGCTGTCGCTGAGCAACCACGCGGCGTGGCGCGCCGGCGCTTCCATTTGCACAACCTTCGAGATCTTCGGATTCACCGCTGCGCCCGGCGCGCAGCGAACCACCGCAATATCCCGCTGCGGAAAAGCACGCTGCACTTCCGCGCAGAGTGCTTCCTCCTCCGTATCCGGATCGACACCGAAGAGGATCTGATCGCCAGCGAGACTCGACGCGACCAGTGCTTCCAGTTTTTCGCGCAGCCGCGGCACGCCACGTTTCAGCGGACGGAAAAACGTGATGGGTACGATCGGGTCCGTGCATCGAGGCGCGGGGTCCCGCAACCAATGCCGGAGGGCGATGCTGGCGAGCACATCGTAAAGTACGCCCGCCCCGAGCACGATCAGGAACCAGCCATTCCTGCCCGGGATGAGTCCGCTCATGGCTTGTGCAACGGTGGGAAGAAAGTGCAAATCGTCATCGCGACACCGGCAGCTTGCCGGGGCCGCGCGCAAATTGAAACATCTCATCGTCACCGGCGACGACTTCGGTCGCAGCCACGAAGTCAACGAAGCCATCGAGCGCAGCCATGCCGCGGGGTTCCTCACGCAGGCGAGCCTCATGGTCAACGAACCGTGCGCGGAGGAAGCCGTGCGTATCGCGCAACGCCACCCCGGCTTGTGCGTGGGGCTGCATCTGACGCTGTGCGACGGGCAGGCCTCGACTGTCTCGGCGATCACCAATGAGGCCGGTGAATTCGTCGTGTCGCCCGCGCGGGCCGGCCTGCGCTACGCCTTCGGTTCATCGCTCGCCGGAGCGCTCCTGCAGGAGATCCGCGCCCAATTCGAGCGGTTCCGGACGCTCGGGTGCCTGCCCACCTATTGGGACGGCCACGCCCATCTGCATCTCCATCCCACCATCCTCCGGCTCGCCCTGCCGGTGGCCGTGGCGCATGGCTTCCACGCCCTGCGCCTCGTGCGCGAACCGGGTTCGTGGGCGCCGCTCTCACAGATTTTCCAATGGCTCAGCGGCGCCGCTATTCGCACCCTCCGACAATACTCCCTCACGTTCACCGATCACACCTTCGGCCTGCGCGATACGGGCCGGATGACCACGGAAATCGGTATTCGCATTCTGCAGGCACTGCCCGACAGCGTGAGCGAGTTCTACTTTCACCCCGGCGCCGAGCCCAGCGAGATCGACTACGCGCGGCTGATCGCCGTCCTTGAAACGGAGGGCATCACACTGTGCACATCGCTGCCACCGCCAGCCGGGCGCTGATCTCGCGCTGTCCGGCACACAGCACTTCCACGGCGGTGCCGCCTCTCGCGTCGAGTCGCGCCCGCACGGTGCCGACGGCCAGCTCCGGGCTGTTGCAATCGCGGCTCAGATGCCCGAGCACGGCACGCCGCAACCGACCGTCCAGCAAATCGGCCAGCACCTCCGCCGCCGCGGTGTTGGAGAGATGGCCGTGACGCGACATGATTCGCTGCTTCACGCTCCAAGGCCGCTTGGTGTCGTTTTGCAGCAGCTTCTCGTCGTGATTTGTCTCGATGAGCAGCGTCTGCGCCGCGCGCACCCGCTCCTGCACGAGCTTGGTCGCCACACCGAGATCGGTCAGCACCCCGAGCGCTTCGTCGCCATGATGCAGCACAAATCCCACCGGCTCGACCGCATCATGGGGCACGGGAAAAGTTTCCACGGTGATATCCTTGATTGCAAACGCGCTGCCCGTGATAAAGAGTCGCCAGTCCTTGCGCGCTTGCGCCGACGATTCGCGCTGGAGCACCTCCGCCGTGAGGCGGTTGCAATAGATCGGGGTCGAGAATTGCTTGCACCACACATCGAGCGCGCCCGAATGATCGCCGTGCTCGTGGGTGAGCAGCACGCCATCGATTTCCAGCGGGTTCACTCCGCACTGCGCGAGCCGCAGCACGATCTGCCGCGCGCTAAGTCCGCCGTCCACGAGCAAACGCGTCTGCGGGGTCTCCACGAGGGCGCAATTGCCCGCGCTGCCGCTGCCGAGAATGGTGACGGAAAACATTTTCCGCATTAAACGCCAACGCATACCGAGCCGCAAATATATAAACCGGCGACGGGCGCGAAATCGCCCCGGGGCGCGGAGCGGCGCGGTTGTCTCCGTCAGGCCGCGGCGACCTGGTCCACCGGGCCCTCCGCGCGCACGGGAGGCGCCGCTTCTTCCGCCGGCGAGACCACCGGCTTCTTCGGGAGCTTCGCGGTCTTCACTTCCTTGAGCTCATAACGGTGGAAGCTGGCGGGCCGGAAGCTCACGTTGCGGGCGGCAAAGTTATCGACGATCTCGAATCGTCCGCTCTTCGTCTCGATCACCTCGCCGGCGCGGCAGCCGACCAGGAGTTGGGTGAAGAAGTCGTCTTTTTTCTGATAGAGTGCGCGGGCCTTTTCCCCGAGGATCAGGACACGATTTGCCAGGCTGATTTTCTTGCGGTTGTTCATATTTTTCACTTGGGTTTCTGGTTCTGTTTATTTGGTTGTCGACGCATTGGTCATTCGTCATTGGCTACTTCGCCACCCACCGGCACCGCATCGATCCGATGCAGCGCCAGCGCCTCCGGCGTAAAGCCGACGAACGCCTCGAATCCCTCCACGCCCGGCGGCGGGTAGGCTATGAGTTGCACCATCTGCGCCCACTGCGCGTAGGGAATGGTGAGCTTGAAGGGCGGCATCGATCGCGAGCCGTGGAAGAACGCGAGCTTCACGCCCTGCGGTGTGACACGGATGCGCACCGGACGATCCTCCGGCGCAATGCCCGCCGGTCTTGGATCGTTCAACCCGTCTTCCGCCGGAGGCAACTCCGTCGTCGGATACGCCGTCGCCATTGCTCGTTCCTCGAGAAGTTCCAGTCTTTCGCCGATCATAGTGCGTCCGCCTTTCCTGAAGGTGCGGCTTCCTTTTTCTCCGGTTCGCTGCCACCGGGAACAGGGACTCCCGGATAACGGTATTCCCAAACGGAGCCGAGCAGGTCTCGTTCGAGCAACCACGCGGTGTATGCCCGGTTCACCGATCGAGCCCAGTGCATGCTGATTTCTCCGTCACTCGGGACGGGCCGCAGGTCTTGCAATTCGCGGGCGGGAAGATCTTCGCGCATGATTTTTGAAGTGGTGGGTTTCCGGGCCGCTCCAGGCCCGCGCTTTCCGTTGAGTCATGGGCGCCGCGGGCTCCGCAGAATGTGTCGCGATGGGCGGCAGGCCGGCGCCGGCCAGGCCGCGGTTGAGCCACTGCTCTTCCAGTCGCGCCAGTTCCGCCATCAATTCGTGACGCCGCCGCATGGTGGCTGCGAGCGTGCCGAGCAACATCGGCGCGCGCGGCGCTTGCAAGAGCGCCCGCCGGTTCGCGATGTCGTGCAGGAGTTTCAAGTCTGTCTCGTCGAGGTTCATGATGCGTGGGTGTCAGGGGTGGCCGCGCGTCGTGCGAGGCGGACCGGTTGATTGTTTTTGCGCGCCTGGACGAAGGCGTCGAAAGCCGCCACCGGAATGCGCCAATAGCAACGCGGCGTCTTGCTGCCGCAGGCGTTCAAGCGGCTGCGCAAACCGCTCGCGACGTTGACCGCCGCGAGTCCCGTTTCGCCGTCGGTATCGCGATACTCCTCAATGAGATCGACGACTTGCTGATCGGTAATGCCGAGCGCCTGGGCCACATCCCGCACGCGGACCTACGTCTGTCCCGGAAAAAGCGCGTGCGCCTGGAAGTTCGCGAGACCACTCCCGCCCGCTTCCGGGGAGCGAGATGCGGCGCCGGCCCGCGGCGAACCTTTTGCATGGGTGGCAGGTTTCATTCTTCGCCCCCTCCCAGCAGATGACGGAAATCCAGCGCGCATCGATCTGCCGCGCGGATGGCCTCGGCCGTGACGGCGGCCGTGGCGGCGAGCGCCTGCAGATCGCCGCCCTCCAAAGGCGGTGGCGACGCCAGGGCGAGTTGCGTGGCGAGAATGGCGACGGAATCGTAAACGACCAACGGCTCCTCGGCAGGTACAGCGAGGGCGAGTTCGGAGAGGGATTTGAGTGCGTGGAGTGTGGTTATGGTCATAGTTTGGTGTGTGTTTTTCTATTTGCAAAAATCGCTCGTATTGTCGTTCGAAGCGTAATTGAGCAGTCGAGCGCCATCAGCCGTAAAAACCTTCCGTGATGACCGCGACATCCCCGAAGTCCTTCATATAGCTGCATAAAATACATTCCACTGACTTTCCACGCCGACTGATTCCACTTATGTTTGAGCTACATATTAATCTGTGCGCTCACAATTACACGCCTAATTGAG
>NZ_JBDUCX010000286.1:0-7978 GCF_040003245.1 Chthoniobacter sp. | reverse complement strand
AGAAGGAGACAAATAACGAAATCGGCGGTTTTCCCTTCCTGGCCAAGCCGGTGAGTCTGGAGGCCATCACGAAGTGCCTGAACGAGCACTTTGGGACGGAAGGCTGACGGCACGGCCGACTGCAACGACCGCTTGATTTTGTCGCGAGTCTGTTAGTAAAGGCGGTGGTATGTCTCTCACTCCACCGACTTCGCGCTCCTCATTCCTCGCTGGGTTGGGGCGCAGGATATTTGGCTGGAGGTTGATGGTGGGGCTGGGGGTGGCTGCGGGGGGAATCGAGTGGCTTTCGCCGGTGCCCTTTTTTGCCCCGGGGCATCGCGTGTTTCAGAGTCTGGCGATTCTTTTTGCGTGCGGCGGCCTCGCGTTGCGCGCCTGGGGCAGCGGCTGTGCTGGGAGACACACACGCACGGCGCAGATCGAAGCTCCGCAATTGGTCACCGGTGGCCCGTTTGCCTATCTCCGCAACCCCATCTATGCCGGGACGATGTGCCTCGGTTTTGGCATGGCCGCATTGATCGGGGATCCGCGGGCCTATTTCCTCACGGCGCTGGCGTTTCTATTCCTCTACATCAGCATCGTGCCGGCGGAGGAGGAGTACCTGCGCCAGCAATTTGGGACCGCTTATGCGCGATACTGCGCGGAAGTGCCGCGCTTCCTCCCGCGGCTCCGGCCCTGGCCGGGACGGGTGCGGCAGGCGTTTCATTGGCGGGCGGCGCGGGGCGAATTGGCGATTGCCTTGTGGGCGGCGGGAATCTACCTGGCACTGCTGGGCGAGGAATGGATCGATAAAGTCTGGGGCTGAAATGCGATGGCCGCTTGACGCGAGCCTTGGTTGCGGCTGCCATGTCGATTACATGCGCCTGCTTTGTGCTTTTGCTTTTGTGCTGATTGCCAGCGTGGCTTCCGCGCTGACTCCCCGGGAGTTGGATGTGATCGGACGCCGGGTATGGCAGAATGAATGCAGCGGCACGCGCGAGGGGCTGACCTCGTGGAATTCCGGGGAGAATTTCGCTTCGCTCGGGATCGGGCATTTTATCTGGTACCCGAAGGGGGTGAATGGCCCGTTCGAGGAAAGTTTCCCGCTCCTGGTCAAATTCTTCGCCGCGAATTCCGTGAAGGTTCCCGCCTGGATCAAGCCGGAGGACGATTGCCCGTGGAGCGCCCGCGCGGAATTCCTGGCGGCGGCGAAGAGCGAAAAAATGACGGAGCTGCGCGATCTCCTCGCTTCGACGATCCAGGTGCAGGCCCGGTTTCTCGTGCAGCGCATGGAAATGGCCCTGCCGAAAATGCTCGTGGGCGCGCCGGCGAATCAACGGGCGAAAATCAAGGCGAACTACGATCGGCTGGCCGCTACGACACGCGGGCAGTTTGCCCTGATCGATTATGTGAATTTCAAGGGCGAAGGCACTAAGGATACCGAGCGCTACGCGGGCGAAGGTTGGGGCCTGCTGCAAGTGCTGGCGGGCATGGGCGAGAGCGAAGGAGCGAGCCCCGCGGCGCTTTTTGCCAAGAGCGCCGAGGAGGTGCTGACGCGCCGGGTGCACAACGCGCCGCCGGAGCGCCACGAGGAACGCTGGCTGGGGGGATGGAAAAACCGCGTGCGAGCTTACGTGCAATAAGCCGAATTATCTCGCGGACCCCCCAAAACACCCCGTAATCTATTCTGGTAAATGATTCGTCGAGACTACCTTATCGTCGGCGCCGGAGCTGGGGGCATCAGTGCGTGCGAAGGCGTCCGGGAGCATGACAAGAAGGGGACAATCATGCTTGTGGGCAACGAAATCGCGCTGCCCTACCAGCGTCCGCTGCTCTTCAGCTCGATTTTGCGCAAGACCGGGAACCACGCGGCGGAGAAATTGTGCGTGCACGATGGCGCGTGGTTTCAAAAGCATCACGTCGACTTGCGGCTCGATACTTTCGTCACGCAATTCAACATCGAACGGCGTCTCGCGGTGCTCGGCAACGGGCAGGCTGTGGAGTTTCGCAAGGCGTTGCTGGCCACGGGCAGCCGCGCGCGGCGCCCGCAGGTAGCCGGCGGCAATCTCGGGAATGTCTTTTATCTGCGCTCGCTGCGCGACGTGCAGGCCTTGCGCGAAATCGCGGAGACCGAGCACCAGATCGTGATCATCGGCGGCGGCTGCATTGCGCTGGAGACGGCCTCGCTGCTGGCGCAATTGCCCAAGGCCCAGGTCACGCTCCTGCATCGCGCCCCGCTTTGGTCGAGGTCGTTGGGTCCGGAGGGAAGCGCGTGGCTCGGTGAGTATCTCGGGAAGCACGGCATCAAGCTGTTGATCGGAGAAACACTGAACGGCTTTGAAGGGCGGACCGTGCTGAAGAATGTGCAGACGAAAAGCGGTCAGCGCTTTCCCGCTGGACTGGCCATCGTGGCCCTCGGCGCGGAGCCGAATCTCGGCCTCGTGCTCAATACTCCGCTGGCCTATCCGCACGGCACCCCGGTGAACGAATATCTCGAGACGGATGAGAAAGGGATATTCGCCGCGGGCGATGTGGCCGCGTATCCGGACAAGATCCTCGGCGGAGTGCGGCGGGTGGAGCACTGGAACGCCGCCGTAGCGCAGGGTCATGTCGCGGGGCAAAACATGACGGGCAAGAAGCGCATCAAATTCGAGCATCTGCCGCACGCGAGCAGCACGGTCTTCGATCTGCACTTCGATTTCCTCGGCGATTATAGCAAGCCACCCACCCGCATCGAATTCGAGGGCGACCTGGCGAAAAAGAAATTCATCGTGCGGTCTTACCAACTCTCCGCGCTCATGAGCGTGGCGCTTTGCAATCAGACGCCCGAGAAAGTGGAAGCGGCGAAGACGCAGCTCCGCGAGTGGCCGCGCAGCAAGAAGGCAGAGACGATCTAATTTTTATTTGCTAAAAACTCCCATTTTCGGCAATGGACCCAATGGACCCAATGGGACAAATGGAGCCAACAGAGCCAATCGTGCCCATGGAGCCAATGGAGGCTCAAGTCTCGGAAGGTGGCGGTCGGAGAAAACCAGCGGAACGCGTCAGTTAGGCGGGGGAGGTGGAGGGCCGCCGCCATCGAACCCGGGCGGAGGAGGTCCACCGGGTCCACTCGGACCACGTGGTGGTCCGCCGGGTCCGCCGAAGCCGCGCATTTCGCCGGGGGTGCCGAGATCGGCACCCGGAACGCGGAATGCGACGTGGTAGTATCCTTTCACCGACTCCTTCTCGACGAAGAGGTCGAGGCTGCCCTCGGCCTTGGCGGTGTGAATGTTGCGATCCAGCTTGTCGGCGGCCTGAAGTGAGAACGGGAGCGCGGCCCAACCGAGATTGCCCAGCGTCGGATTGGCGTAGACCTCGTAGCTGTAGCCGGCCTGTGCGGGGACGGAGATTTTGTAGCGCCGCTTGCCGCTGGTGGCGGCCGGTATCTCGCTGCCCGCGAGGACGAGCACGCCATCCTCCGCGCCGGGGTAGGGCTGCTCGACGGGTGTGAGGCCCATTACGATGTCCCAAGTCGTCTCCTGCTCTCCCGCGGCGCTGCCGGGGACGGCGGTGAAATCGCGAATGACCGCCGCCCGTTCCGCCGGGTCGCGCACCCCGCGCAACACGCCGTCGTTGTCATTCGTGGTGCCCCACACGCTGCCATCGGCGGCGCGGGCGATTTCGTTCCAGTAGAGCTGCGTGGTGAAGCGGGTCTTTTGTCCCGGGATGGTGATGCCGAAATGGAAATGACGGGTGCGCCCGCGGTAAAGGCCGGCCTTGATCGTGCGGAATTTGTAGGCACCGTCGGAAGCGGTGAGGAATTGGCCGAAGCCGGCAAAGTTGGCGTCGGCGCGCGGATTGCGCGGGGCGTCGGCGGCGAAGAGATACTGGCCGTCGTGGTCCGTGTGCCAGAGCTCGATGAGTGCATTGCGGATCGGCTGGCCCTTGCTGTCGAGGACGCGGCCGCTGACGAAGGTGACGATGCCTTTGGCCGGGGTGAGATGATCGTCGACGATGACGAGATCGTTGTCCTTATCGAGCGGGATGTTTTTGGCCACCGGATAGAATGGCCCCTGCGTTTGCCGTGGCGTGAGCGTCAGCGCCTCGGCGAGTAGCCCGCTCACGGAATAAAATGCGCCGCCCGCGGCGAGTTGACGGAGGAAACGCCGGCGACTGGCGAGCGTTTGGGAGGTGACGATGTGCATAAGGGACCGATTCAGGCGGTCGGGGCGTGTGGGAATCTGGGCCGGTCCAGAAGTTTTGCATGCGATATCTTGAGTGAAAGGCGCGGCGAGCGACCCCTCGGCTGCTTAACGTCGCCGTAAGGCATTCTGGTGTGCTTCTTTCGGTGGCGGCGTTTATTGCCGGGAGCCCGAGCGCGCTCCTTGCCTCCCGGGGCAATCCGGGGTATGCATGCACCCCTTTTTTATGACGAAACCACGAGTCACCCTCTACGACACCACCCTGCGCGACGGCACGCAAGGGACGGGGATTTCGTTTTCGATGCTCGATAAGATTCGCGTGGCGGAGAAGCTCGACGAGTTCGGCGTGCACTATATCGAGGGCGGTTTTCCGGGCTCGAACCCGAAGGACGCGGAGTTCTTCAACGAGGCCAAGAAGCGCAAGTGGAAGAACGCGAAGATTTCGGCTTTCGGGGCGACGCGCCGGGGCAAGATGAAGGTCGAGGACGATCCGCAGGTGCGCATCCTTTTGGAGGCGGAGACGCCGGCGGTGACGATCGTGGGCAAGACCTGGCCGTTGCAGGTGACCGAAGTGCTGGGTGTGTCGCTGGAGGAAAACCTGGCGATGATCGCCGATACCGTGGCCTACCTGAAGAAGCACGGTCGTGAGGTGCTCTACGATGCCGAGCATTTTTTCGACAGCTATCAGGATGACCCGAAGTATTCGCTGGCGACGGTGAAGGCGGCGCATGACGCCGGGGCGGATCTCATCGTCCTCTGCGATACGAACGGTGGCACGCTGCCGGATTTCGTCGCGCAGGCGACGCGCGATGTGATCGCGGCGTTGGGCGAGGGCACCGTGGGCATCCACACGCACAATGACTCCGGTCTCGGCGTGGCCAATGCGCTGGCCTCGGTGGCTGCCGGCGCGGTGCAAGTGCAGGGGACGATCAACGGCTACGGCGAGCGGGTGGGCAATTGCGACCTGATCACGGTCGCGGCGAACTTGCAGCTCAAGCTCCAGACACCGGTCGTGCCCGACCTAACGCGGCTGCGCGAGCTTTCGCTCTTCGTCGATGAACTGGCCAATGTGCCGCACAACATCCGCGCGCCCTACGTGGGCACGGCGGCCTTCACGCACAAGGGCGGCCAGCACGTGCACGCGGTGCAGAAGCTGGCCAGCAGCTACGAGCACGTGGACCCGGTGCTGGTGGGCAACGAGCGCAACATCACCATCTCCGACATGTCGGGCCAGTCGAACGTGATCGTGAAGGCAGAGAAGCTCGGCTTCCAGTTTTCCAAAGGTGCGCCGGAAGTGGCGAAGATCCTGTCCCAAGTGAAACTGCTGGAGAGCGAAGGCTACGAATTCGAGGCAGCGGAAGGGTCGTTCGAATTGCTCGTGCGCCGCCAACTCGGGCTGAGCCGGCCGCTGTTTGAGCTGGAGGAATATCACTGCTCCTACCGTCGCTCGGGCGACGAAGGGCGCTGGAACAAGTGCGAGGCGACGGTGAAGCTGCGGGTGAAAGGCACGGCGGAATACACCGTGGCCGAAGGCGACGGTCCCGTGAACGCGCTCGACGCCGCGTTGCGCAAGGCGCTACGGGCGTTTTACCCAACGATCGATTCCGTGCAGCTCGACGATTACAAGGTCCGCATCATCAACGGCCAGCAAGGCACCGCCGCGCGGACACGCGTATTGATCGACTCCACCGATGGCGAGACGAGCTGGGGCACGGTCGGTGTCTCGGACAATATCATCGAGGCAAGCTGGCTGGCCCTGGTGGACAGCTTTGAGTTCAAGCTCGGCCGCGAAGCGCGGCTCTGAGGTTTATTGAACCGACGAGGCGCGGAGGCGCGGAGAGATAGAAAGGGGTGCGCTGTAGGGGAAGCTGCCAGCTTCCCAACTACGAGAGGCGTCCGTGACGCCAACGTGGCGTCATGAAACGTCCAGCGCCGCATCAGGCGTTGCGAACCTTACTTTGGAAGTCATTCCAGAGTGGCCAAAGCTCTGCGGCGATGGGCGTATATTGCTCCGGAGGCCCGGCGTCGCCGAACCAACGGGTGAACTCCTCATGCAACACGCGCTGCACGTCGTCGACGGAGGAGCAGGAGCGCAGACGCGGCAGAACGGTGGAAACCTCGGGACTGTATTTGTCGGTGTTGTCCTCGAAGTTGATACCGATAGGATCGTGACGAAAGAAAAGTGCTTCGACGGTCTCGTACAATTCGCCATAGAACACTTTGATCTGCTTTTTCTCGGAAGCATTAGGGTGAGGATTCGGCTTTGGTTCGTCGCTCATGGGACGCGTTGCTGCATTGGAGGCACCCGTCATTTTGTCGTTCATTGGATGCGGCAGGTCATCTGCTGTTTGATGTTGGGTTAATCGCAGATTGGCATTCTGCCGCCAAAGCCAGAGGCCAGTCGGGGTTCTTGAAATAGTCCTTATTGGTGGCCTGGTATCTCTTGTAGCGGGTGACGAACTCGTGGTTGAGCGGGGAGTTGAGGACCGAGAGTTGCGGATAACTCTTCACCGCCTGCGCCTGCGCTTCGGCGACGGATCGAGGATGAGGTGCGTGGAAGGCCCTCCATCCAGCCAGTCCGAAGAAGAGCAGGAGCACCAGGAGTAATGTGATACCCCAGGAGGAGCGACCGCGGCTGACCGGTCGAGCGCGCTGATCGTGATGGTCGGTTAGTGCGACCAGAATGATCAAACCGAGAAACGGAATGAACAACACGATCGCCCACCATCCAGAATGCCCTTTCCCGAGTGCGTAGCTGGCACCGCCCCAAAGGTAAAGAGCCAGACCGCCGAGAGCAATGAGTTGAGTTGTGAATGGCGAGAACGTCCCCTTGGAGGAAAAGTTGGCGACTGAGAGCAAGACAATGCCAAAGCCGATACCAAGATTGGTATTTGTCTTATGTTCTTGGAGCATGAGGGATCAGGCTGGCGCAAATTCTGAATAGCCCCAAGACTAGTGAAAGCCGGAGCGTTTGGCGATGAAAGTCGGCGCGATGGGCTTTCAGGTTTGTATTCCCGTAGGGCAAAGGGACTGCGATGCTGCCTGAGTGTGCGGCGCTCTTGACTGGAGGGTCATGACGGTTGCTGACTAAAAGGATGGTGCCTGGGCGGACGCCGAGTTAGCGTTTTATCCATGGACTCTTCGACCCCACCCGTTCCCCCCGCAAAGAAAACGAATTGGTGGCTGATCGGGTGCGGCGGGTGTCTCGGGCTGATGGTCTTGGCACTGATCGGTGGTGGGGCGATTTTCATGGGGGTGTTGAAAATCATCAAGTCGTCGGGGCCTTACCAGACGGCGGTGGCGGGGGCCACTGCTTCGCCGGAAGTCCAGGCGGAGTTGGGCACGCCCATCGAACCGGGCTTCATGCCGCAGGGCAACGTCAACACCAATGACTCCGGCGGCACGTCCACTGGAACCGCTGATCTCACCATTCCCCTCAAGGGACCGAAGGCTTCGGGCAGCCTGCATTATGCCGCCACGAAAGACGGCGGAGACTGGGTGGTGAGTGACTTTACCGTCACCGTCGAGGGCAGTGGGAAGAAGATTCACGTCGGCCCGTAGCCTTCCTTCGGTGGAGGCATTTTGAGTTTTGCGGGAGACAAACGCCAACGGCGTTTCATCATCCAGCCTAGGGTTGCGAGCTGCGAGCTACCCTAGGTCAATGCCCCGATGCGATGAGCCCTGAAAGGGTTGAATCTCTTTTCTCGCGCGACCTCTGCGCTGCAACCCTTTCAGGGTAGGGCCGCCATGGTGGAATACCCAGGTGAGCCTGTATCGATTTTTCGGACAGAATTGGGTAAGCTGAAGCAGACGACTTC